>NZ_JBOZPB010000049.1:0-6440 GCF_050848685.1 Shewanella sp. MF08487 | reverse complement strand
GAGGGTCTTCGATGAGTTTCAAGTGTTCAAATAAAGACATGGATTAGGCTCAGTAGAATAACATGTCCGATCAGATCATGCAGATACGAAGAAGTTCCCTACTGTAACAAAGTATGATCCCGCCCTGCGTCGCCTCAGAGGACGAGAGTAAGCCAAGTTTTTCTTTCTTTATCCTACGGTTTTTATTTTACAGCTTAGTTCGTAATTATTTTCTCATGCATCATTCTCTTCATTAGTGGCGCTAGGGCGAAGAAAACGAACGCCATCACCACACCAATTTGTGCTGAAAAAATAAATAGTTGCTCATATAGTGCCATGGCACTCGGTACGTCACTTATCGTACCGCCTCGAGTATCAATCGCGGCGAGTTTGTTTAATTCGGCGGCTAATATTTCAGAATATGAAGTCCCAAGAAACCAAGCACCCATCATCACGCTGACAACGCGTTTGACCGAAAGCTGAGTTACGGCAGATAAACCGATAGGAGATAGCAATAACTCACCGATTTCTAATACAAAATACGCTGCAACTAAAAACCAAATACTCACAAAACCACTGCTTAGCGGCATTTGGATCCCAAGCACTAATACCATAAAAGATAACCCCGCGAATAAAATGCCGAGTGCCGTTTTAACCGGTTTGCTTGGATCGCAGTTTTTACGCGCAAGGGCAGGCCATAGCCAAGCGAAGATGGGCGATAAGCTGATCACAAAGAAGGCGCCGAGGAAGGTTAGTTGCCCCGCACTCCATTCTAGCCCCAGCATATTACGGTCCATTACACGGTCCGAAAATGCCACCCAAGAGCCATAGGTTTGCTCATATAATGCGAAGAAAACCAAGCCTGCGAGGATAAATAGCAGTAAAGCTGACATCTGTTGACGTTCAATCGGATTACAGTGTTTGACCATAAACCAGCCAATACCCAGAGTAAGGAGTAGCGATACTGAATGCAGGAACCAGATCACAGGACTGACGGCTGGCAATAAACTGCTGATAGAAAGCACAAGAGAATGGGTTTGAATTAACCCCCAAACCAGCACAACACTGCCGATGGCACTTAAGTAAATCCATTGTTCTGTAGTGATACCGGCAGTTTTCTTTAAAATTCGCGCGGGATCTCTTGGCTCAGCGTAACCCTGTAGGTGTTTTTTGCCACGAATAAATACGATGAGTCCGACTAACATGCCTAAACCCGCCAGACCAAAGCCATACTTCCAACCATAGGTTTCGCCTAAATAAGCGCAAATCAATGGAGCTAAGGTTGCGCCTAAGTTGATACCCGCGTAGAAAATGGTAAAGCCAGAATCCCGCTTAGAAGATGACGCAGGATAAAGCTGACCGACGATGGTGGAAATATTGGGTTTTAAAAAGCCTACGCCGACAATAATTAAGGCCAGCGATAGATAAAAAACCTGTAGTGCTTGTTCATCCCGCTGAACTTCACCAGCGATAATCACCGCTTGATGGCCTTCATAGGCCATACCTAAGTGACCGAGCACTAATAACACGCCACCGAAGATGACCGCTTTGCGCATGCCGATATAGCGGTCAGCCAATAAACCACCTACCACGGGCATGGCATACACTAAGGCACCGTAAGCGCCAATGACGTTATAGCCAAATTCGTCGGTAAACAGATGATATTTAATCAGATAAAGAAAAAGTAACGCTTTCATGCCATAGAAGGAGAAGCGTTCCCACATTTCGGTAAAAAAACAGACATACAAACCTTTAGGGTGCCCAAACAGCATTTCAGGTTGGTGCGAATGGTGTGTGTTTGGTATTGGGTATGAAGGATTTTGTTCTAGTGACACTTAAAACTCCCATTGCTGGCGCTTTATGCGCCGAGCCATTATTAATTCATTTTATCGTGATGAATTTTATTAATTATTTTTCATTATTTATGATTATTGCAGTGCTGTTGATTGCTAAAAAACGGCGCTGTAGCAGCAGTTAATCACACTCGGCTGGCATGGAACAGTCAAGAGGCTTGAAAGCGATGAATATTTTACCTATATATCGATTATAACCATTATTTAATGTACTATTTTTGTGGTGATAAACCATACTAAATGCTTAAATTTATTCATTTTCAGTTAATAAATCAGTGTTAAATAGTGGGCAGAATATCGCAGCCAAAATATGAGTGCTATTAAGTTTGTAGCCTATTAATGACGGAGTTCGGTCCTAAATATGCTCAGTTAGCGTGATTATCCTTTTATGCTTATCTGGATTTATTTCCAGAGAATAAACAGAATAAAGAAGGCCGAAGTGCGATATTGCTAGAGGAGTAACAATAAGTGAACGCTGCTCAAATCGTGTGTAGGTTCCGATAGAATGAGTAAACGGACTCAATGTATTGTTTTATCAAATAAATATTCAAAATCTACATGCCGAACGTTATATGTAATTAAGGAAAATTATGGAATTTTTTACTAGCCTATTTGTGGGTTACCCGCTGTGGGTTTGGTTAATGTTTTTTGGTTTTGTGCTGGCGCTTTTAGCCTTTGATCTTGGGGTGTTACACAAAGAGCAGCATGAGATTACCGTGGCCGAGAGTTTAAAACTTTCTGCTTTCTATATTTGTATGGGTTTATTGTTTGGGGCTTGGCTCTGGTGGTACAAAGGGTCAACAGCGGGGATGGAATATCTCACGGGCTACTTGATTGAAAAATCACTCTCTATGGATAACGTATTTGTTATCGCTTTAATTTTTAGTAGCTTAGGGATCCCTCGTATTTACCAACATCGGGTGCTGTTCTGGGGCATTATGGGAGTCATAGTGTTGCGCGCCATTATGATCGGTCTTGGTGCTGTGCTGGTGGCACAGTATCAGGGCGTACTTGTATTGTTTGGGGTATTCTTGATTTTTACTGGTGTAAAAATGCTGTTCTCAAATGATGAACACAGCGATATTCAAGACAACAAATTTTACAAATGGTTACGTACTAAAATGCGCTTTACACCAACACTGCATCAAGAGAAATTCTGGGTACGTGGTGAAAAACATCAATTAACAAAAGGATGGTGGGCAACGCCGTTATTCTTGGCGTTGATTTTAGTGGAAACCGCAGATTTGATTTTTGCGGTAGATAGTATTCCAGCCATTTTTGCGATTACCCAAGATCCCTTTATCGTCTATACCTCGAATATTTTTGCTATTTTAGGTCTACGTGCCTTGTACTTCGCTTTAGCGGCAATGGTGCATCGTTTTGAATACCTCAAATATGCGTTATCAGTGGTGTTAGTGTTTATCGGGGTAAAAGTGGGTTTAGTGTATTTCAATCACGAGGGCATGGTGGACTTTACTATCCCAACCCCAGTGTCTCTAGGAGTCACTTTTGGTCTGTTAGTCGCTGGGGTGTTGTATTCGCTTTGGAAGACGCGTGAGCAAAACATTGAAAAATAACATCCGCTAAAAAGTCTAATAGCTGATGAACTTGAGCCTATTGTTGGTACCTGTAGTGCCATAGTGGTTTAGGTTTGAAGGTCAGCGTGATAAAAATAGCCGCACTCTCTAGCATGACTTGCTAGAGAGTGCATTTTTTTGCCAAACGTTTAGCTGATTTTAAAATTAATACAAATTAGCTTGTTCTTCGCCTCTGTTTTTCCTAATGTGATTGCAAATGATTTTCAATGAGGCGTGTTATGAATACCCATCTGCAGTTACAGGTTAAGCATTGGCTTGAAAATGATCCCGACTCACGCACTAAAGCCCAGTTACAAACGTTAATCGATAGCGGTAACGAAGCTGAACTGGCTGCGCGCTTTGCGGGCCGCTTAGAGTTTGGCACCGCAGGATTACGCGGTGTGGTCGGCGCTGGGCCTATGGGGATGAACCGTCTGGTGATCCGCCAAACCTCGGCAGGCCTTGGCGCTTATCTACTTGATCAGATTAAAGATGCCGCCGAGCGTGGTGTGATGATTGGTTACGATGGTCGCCACGATTCATTTAACTTTGCCCATGATGCGGCGAGCGTGCTCACCGCTATGGGGATTAAGGTGCGCTTAACGTCCAAAGTAGCGCCAACGCCGCTGGTGGCCTTTGGCGTGAAACATTTTAATGCGGCAGCGGGTATTGTGGTGACCGCGAGTCATAACCCGCCGCAATACAATGGTTATAAAGTCTATTGGGAGAATGGTGCGCAGATCATTCCGCCCCACGATTCTGGCATTGCCGCGCAAATTGAGCGTGCTGCCAATCAAGCCATTCCGTTTTTAGAACATGATGACGCCGTAAAACAAGGTAAGTTGACACTCCTGCAAGATGATTTTTACCAAGCCTATCGCAACGGTGTAAAACAAGTTGATGTGCTACAAAATCATACCGCACCCGAAAAAGTTAGCTTAGCCTATACCGCGATGCACGGTGTCGGGGCGGATATGGCTGAAACTGTATTAAAAGATGCCGGTTTTACTCAAGTGTATTCGGTTGCGGCCCAGCGCGAACCCGATGGCGATTTTCCAACGGTGAACTTCCCTAATCCGGAAGAAAAAGGCGCGATGGATTTAGTCATCGCTGAGGCGAAAAAGCATGGCGCTATGCTCGCCTGCGCTAACGATCCCGATGCTGACCGCTTTGCCGTAGCCGTGCGTAAAGAGGATGGCGAGTACCAGATGCTGACAGGCGATCAAGTCGGTGTGCTCTTTGGGTATTACTTGTTATCTCACGCCAAAGATAATCAGCGTCTTACGGGCACCACAATTGTGTCATCTAGCCTGTTATCGAAGATTGCTCAAGGTTTTGGCACGCAAAGCTTTACCACGCTCACTGGTTTTAAGTGGTTGATGAATGTGGGGATTGCGAAAACTCAGCCCGAGAACCAATTTCTGTTCGCCTATGAGGAAGCCCTTGGCTACACAGTCGGCAGTATGGTATGGGACAAAGATGGCCTGTCGGCGCTGGTGGCATTTGCCCAATTAACTGCCGAGCTTGCAGCCAAAGGGCAAACGATTTGGGACAGACTCGAGCAAATTTACCGTGAGCATGGGTTCCATCTCAATGCGCAGGTGAGCATTGCGCTAAAACCTGACACGCCTAATATTGGCGCCTATTTGCGCGAGCATCCACCGGTGAAGATTGGTGAGTTAGATGTGCTATCAACCGATGATTTAAAGGCACTTGAGCGTCGTTTTGCTGATGGAAATGTTGAGAAAATCGACTTACCACCGAGCGATGTATTGACTTACTGCTTAGCGGGCGGGGCTCGGGTGATTGTCAGGCCATCTGGCACTGAACCTAAAATTAAGTGCTACTACGAAGTGGTAGAAACTATGGTTGATACCGATACCTTAGCCAGCGCCCAAGCGAGGGCGAGCAAAGCCATGGATGATTTTATTCAGGCTCACCAAGCCAGTTTGCCAAAGTAATCTTGGTTGCTGGTTAAGTTAAAACGCCAAAATTCACTTTTATTAAAAGGCTACTGACATCATGCTGTCAGTTTGCCTTGTTTTATTCTTGTTGTCGTGCCCTGATGAAGTCTAAGAAAGTCAGTTAGTTGGAAGATAAATGAAGTTTTCATTTTACCTATGATATTTGTACATGTACAGAGTCGTGTACAGAGTCGTGTACAGAGTCCGTCTGCGTCCTATGATTAACTACTAAGCCGTCCTTGGCTTCTAAATTGTGCTTACGTTTCATGCTTTGAATTTTGGCAAAGGGATAACCACCTAGATTTCACGTAGAGTCGCCTAATCGAAGATTTTAACCATCGTATTTAGTGCTTCATAGCTTGATAGGTTCTTAGTCGAAGATAATCGGAGTAAGCTGTGGTATCTGCATTGTGCCTTGAGCATGCCTGAATACGTCTCTAAGAAGCTTTCAATACGTCCAACAAAGTAACCTAGGCGAAACGCATACGCTTCCTCAGCCGTCTTGAATGTGTGTTTTGTAGTTTTCCCGTCGATACGGTGATAGACGAAATAAGGCTTTGCCAGTTTACGGTCAGTTACCTTGGAAACGCCTGCTAGGCCTGTATTATTACGAGAGGAACAACCCAGTTTAGCTAAAAACGTATTTACCTCAGGTGGTAACAATGTGCAATCGCGTGGTGAGTACATTAAGCCATTTTGGCAATTCAAATCTTTATCTAACTCTAACTTACCTTGGTATCCTGTTGCGAGAATGAGCTCTGAATTGATCTCATACCAGTTTTTAAAGTTAGAATAGGTTAGCCACTCTCTGCACACTATGGCGCCTGAATTGAGCTTATAGCAGCGTTTAAGCATGTCTTTCCACGCTTGATAGATTGAGTTTTTTGTTGGTTCTTTAATATCATTAATCCCAACTTCATGTACCTTAAGCATGTCTATTTGTTCTGGTCTAATCCCATCGGACACTTAATTTTGAGACAGTATGGTCAATAAATTAAGAGGTCTATATGAGTTTAAAAAAATCACATAAGAGTTATCCGCAGGCATTTAAAGATGAAGCCGTCTTG
>NZ_JBOZPB010000048.1:0-6506 GCF_050848685.1 Shewanella sp. MF08487 | reverse complement strand
AATTAAGTGCCATTCTCAACAGAGAGTAACCTGCTCAATTCAATCCAACTCGCCAGCTAGCTTTCGCTGTCTGCCGTGTCAGTGGATGCGCATTATAGGCAGCAGGAGATTTTGTGCAAGGGCTTTTAGTGAGAAAATTATGTTTTACCGTTTAGACGTTTATTTATCAAACGATACGCATAAAAAAGGGGCTAAAAAGCCCCTTTATCTAGATGTCATCGGTCAATATATGCGAGTCACAGATATCAAACTCGTCACTAAAGATGGTCTTTATGGACTAAAGAAGCGAGATTCTTGTTCAACCACGACCTCTTGCCCATCAACATGAGTTTTTACTTGTATCGCTATATTGGTCACTGAGCGAGAAAGCTCAACCGGATCGATACCAATACTAATAGGTAAAGTTAAAACTTCACCTGCTGCAATCGTGACGGATGTGGGTCCGTACCACTTATAGTTATTTAAGCCTTCAACACTCATAGTGTATTCATGAGGCGCTTCAGTCTTGTTAAGAATTTTCAAGGTGAAGGTATTCTCAATCAAACCTTGGTTGTTCTCTCTATAGAGCTGATTGCGATCACGGATGATGTCCATACGAACAGGCGCTATGGTCGCACTGGCATATAAGAAGACTAATATCATCACCGCAAGCACCACACCATAACCAATCAATTTAGGTCGAAGTACTTTTTCCTTTATACCTTCTAACTTGTTCTCAGTGGTATAGCTGATAAGTCCTTTAGCGTAACCCATACGTTCCATTGTATTATCGCAAGCATCGATACATGCACCACAGTTAATGCACTCATATTGCAGGCCGTTGCGAATATCGATCCCCGTAGGGCATACCTGAACACATAAATCACAGTCGATACAGTCACCCAGACCTAATTCTTTAGGATCATCTTTACGTGAACGCGGGCCACGAGTCTCACCACGCTTTGTATCATAACCAACTATATAGGTATTTTTATCAAACATGGCCGCTTGGAAACGGGCGTAAGGACACATGTGAATACACATGATTTCACGCATCCAACCCGCATTACCGTATGTTGCAAGCGTGAAAAACACCACCCAGAAGTAGATACCACCAGAGGCATTAAGCGTAAACACATCTATATAGACTTCACGGCTCGGCACGAAATAGGACACAAAGGTCATTGCCGTCATCAGGGAGAGCAGTATCCAAGCGATATGTTTAGCTGTTTTTCGCCATATTTTATTAAAACTCCACGGCATTTGATCAAGCTTAATACGCTTGTTGCGTGCTCCTTCGAGTTTTTCTTCAAACCAAATGAACATAAAGGTCCATACGGTTTGCGGGCAGGTATATCCACACCAAACCCGACCAAGGTATGTCGTTACAAAAAACAGCGCAAAAGCGGCGATAACAAAAATAGCAGCAAGCAAGGTAAGGTCTTGAGGCCAAATAGTTAAACCAAAGACATGAAACTTTTGTTCACTTAGATTAAACCATACCGCTTGGCGGTTTCCCCAAGGGATCCAAGGTAAAAGCAGGAAAAATAGCATCGCTATCCAACCCATCCGGCGACGTAAACTACTCCACAAACCATCAATAGCTCGGACATAAATTCGATTACCAGGGCTAAAGCGATCTGCTTTACTCGCATCCGGCTGATGAATTTTAATTCGATTAGTTTTGGAGTAATCTTTGTTATTAGATTCTGAGTTCATCGTTACAGCCTTTTACTGCTTTAATATTGGGCGAAAACTAGCTTATTATACCCACATAATTCATTGTTATTCACTTATGTTGGGCTAAAAGATGAAAGGTTGGATCATATTGGCGCTACTTGCTGGTGCATTATATTACTTATATACAGAAACAGATAAACTAGATGCACCTATTGCAAAGACAGAAGCAATGGTCAAAAAAATAGAGAATAAAGTTGACTCTATGACAGGAACGCAAATTATTAAAATTGACCATACGCTGGCAAAGGTAAGGATAGACATCGTTGAGCGTTTATCGGCATTAGAACTCAATGCGTTTAATCAAATTCCAATGACACCCGAGTCAATTGCCGACTTTAAAGCTAACTATTGCGGCACTATGGCCCCAGAACATCCTGTTTTTAGCAAAGATAATCAGCTTTATCTGTGTGATCACCTCTAACTCTAACCCTCATCAACTCATAGGCAAACGCGATTTTGCTATATAACACTAAGCTTTAGGCTTAGGTGATTGACCTTATATATAATTCCGCCTAGCCTTTGAAACATTACAGTGCAAAGGCTATATATCATGACCCAACAAGTATCGGATATTTTTGATCCCACCCTATGGGATGAAGTCAGTGGATTTAAATTCGATGACATCACCTACCACAGAGCTAAAGCCCATGGCACAGTACGTATTGCCATTAGCCGCCCAGAATGCCGCAATGCATTTAGACCTAAAACCGTTGATGAACTATTTATCGCACTCGATCATGCGCGCCAATGGTCTGATGTAGGTTGTGTACTGTTAACGGGCAATGGTCCTTCAGCAAAAGATGGTGGCTGGGCGTTTTGCTCAGGTGGCGATCAACGGATTCGCGGTAAAGATGGCTATAAATATGAAGGCGCTGAAGAAGGTAAAGCCGATCAAGCCAGAATGGGCCGATTACATATATTAGAAGTACAGCGCTTAATTCGCTTTATGCCTAAAGTCGTTATTGCCGTTGTGCCAGGTTGGGCAGTAGGAGGCGGCCATAGTTTACATGTTGTATGTGACTTAACCTTAGCCTCAAAAGAACACGCAATATTTAAACAAACCGATCCCGATGTAGCGAGTTTCGACTCAGGGTATGGCAGCGCTTACTTAGCTAAAATGATCGGCCAAAAGCGTGCTCGTGAAATCTTCTTTTGTGGCTTTAACTATAGTGCTGACGAAGCGTTCGATATGGGTATGGTCAATAAATCCGTTCCCCATGCAGAACTAGAGACCGAAGCGTTAATGTGGGCTAAAGAGATTAACTCTAAATCGCCAACCGCTATGCGTATGCTGAAGTACGGTTTCAATATGACCGACGATGGTATGGTCGGTCAGCAATTATTTGCTGGTGAAGCGACACGTTTAGCCTATGCGAGCGCCGAAGCACAGGAAGGACGCGATGCCTTCCTCGAAAAGCGTGATCAAGACTTCTCAGCGTTTCCTTGGCACTATTAGTTTAATAACACGGTTTTAATTGACGAATAAAGACACTAAGGCTCTCCACTGTGAGGGCTTTATGTTTTTAAAGTCTGATCAATAGAGAAAATCGTTTAAACTAATCTGAAAACACAGCTGTTAATTTTAATGAGAATTGTTATCATCTAATTATTCCCGCTGGGAACCAATTTAGAGGATAAGATCATGACTAAGACACTTACTTTTGCCGCAATACATTTTAGCGTCGCTTTTACCGTAACCTATTTACTCACTGGCAGTGTGGTCGTCGGTGGCGCAGTAGCCTTAGTAGAACCCGCTATCAACACAGTGGTTTTTTACTTCCATGACAAAGTATGGAAACGCATTGAGGCAAAAAAGCAACACGAGCTAGATGCCATAGCAGCATAAAAGGCTAAGCCACCAGCATTCGTTATTACTGTAAATAAAAAAGTCATTATTACTCTAAATTAAAAACCGCCAATAAAGGCGGTTTTTTAATTTAAATACTATATTTATTCGACAGTTACAGATTTTGCTAAATTACGTGGTTGATCTACGTCGGTACCTTTAATTAATGCAACATGGTACGACAATAGCTGTAAAGGAATAGTGTAGATCAGTGGCGCCATAAAGATGTCACAGTGAGGCACAGGGATCACTTTCATCGTGTCGTCTGACTCAAACTCGGCATCCACGTCGGCAAACACGTACATTAGTCCACCACGAGCACGCACTTCTTCGACGTTCGACTTCAGTTTTTCGAGCAATTCATTGTTTGGCGCAACGACGATCACAGGCATATCGGCATCAATAAGCGCCAGCGGGCCGTGTTTTAACTCGCCAGAAGCATAAGCTTCAGCATGAATGTAAGAAATCTCTTTCAGCTTTAATGCACCTTCCATCGCTATCGGGTATTGATCGCCACGACCGAGGAATAAGGCATGGTGTTTATCAGCAAAATCTTCAGCCAATTCTGCAATCGCAGCATCTAAACCTAAAGCTTGTTCCACTTTTGCTGGCATAGATTGTAGGCTTTGAGTAATGTCGGCCTGCATTTGATCAGACATACCATTGTGGCGACCGATCACCGCAGTCAGCATTAACAACCCAGCAAGTTGAACGGTGAAAGCCTTAGTCGATGCAACACCAATCTCGGCGCCCGCTTTCATCATGTAAGCCATGTCAGATTCGCGAACCAGTGACGAACCTGGCGCATTACAAATCGTCAACGTGGCTTTGTAACCCATTGCTTTCGCTAAGCGCATGGCCGCTAAGGTATCGGCAGTTTCACCCGATTGTGAAATCGTCACCAACAGGCTATTTGGGAATAAGTGCGACTTGCGATAACGGAATTCAGAGGCAATTTCGACATTACAAGACACGCCAGCCCAATCTTCTAACCAGTAACGTGCCGCCATGCCCGCATGGTAACTAGTACCACAGGCGATGATTTGCACATGTTTGATATCTTTTAAAAACTCAGCAGCGTTGTCACCAAAGGCGCTATCTAAAACTTGCTTATTAGCAATGCGGCCTTCGATAGTACGAGTCAGTGCCAATGGCTGCTCGTAAATTTCTTTAAGCATATAGTGGCGATATTCGCCTTTGTCACCGGCATCGTGGGTAATTTCAGATTCTTTAACTTCGCGCTCAACGGCATTACCGTTTAAGTCGAAAATACTCACGCTGCGACGGGTCACTTCGGCCACATCACCTTCTTCTAGGAAAGCAAATGAGCGAGTGACGGGTAATAAGGCGAGTTGATCTGAAGCGACAAAGTTTTCACCTAGGCCAAAACCAATCACTAATGGACTACCAGAGCGAGCAACAACCATACGTTCACTATCACGACGGTCGATAACGACTGTGCCATAGGCGCCTTCGAGTTGTTTAACCGTGGCCTGTACGGCACCAAGCAGAGTACTATGGGTTTTCAGCTCATGGTGTACTAAGTGACAAATCACTTCGGTATCGGTATCTGAGCTAAATTTATAGCCTAAACCTTTTAGCATCTCGCGCAGTTTATTGTGGTTTTCAATAATGCCGTTGTGCACCACGGCAATATCACCTTCCGATAAATGCGGGTGAGCATTACGCTCACTCGGTTCACCGTGGGTCGCCCAGCGAGTGTGCGCGATACCGGTTCCGCCCGCTAATGGATCGGTTTCAAGCGCAGCAGACAGCTCTTGTACTTTGCCAACGCGGCGCGTGCGATTGAGTTCACCATTGTGAATAACGGCAACGCCTGCGGAGTCATATCCGCGATATTCTAAGCGGCGTAAGCCTTCTACCAGAATTTCAGCCACATCCCTTTGCGCCACGGCGCCTACGATTCCACACATAGTTTTTACCTATAAATTAAAAATGAAGTTGTTAAGTTATTTTGCACTCACTCATGAGCGTAGGGCGCTAGCATGACTCGCACGCCCTGATTTGAAATTTTTTTTAGCGCGCTCTCGTCGATACGGTCGTCAGTGACTAACACACTGACCCTTGCCCACGGCAACTCTAAGTTAGGGATACGCTTACCTATTTTGTCTGAATCGACCATAACGATCACTTCACGGGACACTTCGGCCATCACTTTGCTTAGGCCTGTTAACTCGTTAAAGGTGGTGGTCCCGCGTTCAAGATCGATACCATCGGCACCGATAAACAGTTGGTCGAAATTATATGAACGCAGCACTTGCTCGGCGACTTGGCCTTGAAAGGATTCAGAATGCGGGTCCCAAGTGCCACCGGTCATCAATAAGGTTGGCTCGTTTTCGAGTTCATGAATGGCATTGGCAAGGTGCAATGCATTCGTCATCACCACCAGCCCACGCTTATCGTTAAGCTGTTCAATCAAGCCTGACGTCGTAGTGCCGCTATCGATAATGATGCGATTGTGATCTTTAATCAGCTGCGCTGCGGTTTTCGCAATAGACAGCTTATTAGGCGCGATCTTGGCAGAGAACTGTTGAGTAACTTCGTCTGGAATCGCCACGGCGCCACCGTAACGGCGCAATAATAAACCCGTTTTCTCAAGCGCGGCGAGATCTTTGCGAATCGTCACTTCTGAGGTTTCAAAACGTAACGACAGTTCATCAACACTCACTTCACCCTGTTCATTTAATATAGTGATAATACTATGGCGACGCTGCTGTGTGTTTCGTTTGTTCATAAAAACTTTCAGTTAAGTTTCGATTCGAAAGATGCATTATAGTGAAATACTATTTTTTTACTAGGGTCTGTTGATCTTTGCTGTACAAATGTTGCTCAGCAATACATCGGCAGCCACATTAACATAAACGCCAGTGACACCATACTGGCGTAATTTCTTGCTAGCTTGTCATATCTTGTTGATATT
>NZ_JBOZPB010000047.1:0-6912 GCF_050848685.1 Shewanella sp. MF08487 | reverse complement strand
AGGATATTGGCTTCGCGCATCTTGTTGTCCAAGTGTAGTTTTTGGCGAAACCATTTGATCATGCAACAAGATGCGCTTCCACCCTAATTTGATGATTTATTTGTAAATCATCAGGGGATTCTTCAGGGTTTGGCCTCTATACTGATAATTGCTGATATGATGCAGTGCCACGCTTGGTCTTTTTAGCAAAGGGTGTGCACTGACAAGAACCTAAGATCTGGTGACTGGTATTCATTTTCTGTGTCTGTGTATAAGGGCGCTTTGAGAGTTCAGAGTAAGTCAACATTAAGCAGTAACAAGGCGTTGATTGGCAACTATATGATTGATGTGATTATTCCACAACCACAGCAAGACAGTTGGTTAGGTGACTTAAACTTAGTCGCAGAGATGTCTGCATGCCATGGGCTTATCTTCGCCCGTAATGACTCGGGTCAATTGAGCCTATTGTTACAATCGATGGCCGCCGCGGATGAGGATATTGCATCGATACTCGCTCAACTTAATGCCCACCATGGTTTTAAGCTCCAACAAACCGCCACCCCACATAGTAAAGTCGCGGATATCTCCCACACTCAGCCTGTCGATCAACCGAGTGTCTTCCATAGTCATCAAGTTATGGTCTCTAATGCCAAAACGCAGCTCTCGCCGCAGTTAGTGGCTAGGCCCTTAGTGACAGACACTTCATTGGATCCGTTTTGGCAACCCTATTGCCGTTTAGGCAGCCTGATTTGCTTGCCGATCCTATGGCCATCGGGGGCCAGTTTTGGCGCCCTGTGTTTGTACCATAGTGCGCCACATCATTTAACGGATAAGTCACTGCAACTTGCCCAGCTTAACGTCAACAGTATTCAGCTCAGTTTAACGGAAATCCTACGTCAACATAGGGCCGATGAAGCATTGGCCCGCGGCGAGCAGAGCAAGTTACAAGTGCTCGATTTACAAACCTTTATCGATAGCTTTGAGGAGCATATTTGGGTCAAGAATATCGATGGGGTTTACACTATCTGTAATTTGAGTGTGGAAAAAGCCTGGGAAATGCCGCGCAGTGACATTGTGGGCAAAACAGATGTTGAATTATTCGGTAAAGATATTGCTGATATTTTCCTCGATGGTGACAGGCTGGCCATTGAAACGGGCACCCCTATTATCGTTGCCGAATGTTTAGATGGTGGTGAGCAGGCAAAACACCTCTGGTTAGAAACCCTAAAAATGCCCGCCTTCACCGCAGAGGGTCAGTTAGCGGGCGTGATTGGCATGACGCGCAATATCTCTAAACATAAGGAAGTAGAAGAGCAACTTACACTCGCAACGAATGTATTTAAAAACTCGGTAGAAGGTGTCGTCGTGACCGATAGGCACGGCAATATCACCGATGTGAATGGTGCCTTTTACGAAATAACGGGTTACTCCCGTGAGGAATTGCTTGGGCAAAACCCACGGCTGTACAATTCGGATCGCCATGATAAAGCGTTTTTCGATGCCATGTGGAATGCCCTGTTAGAGACTGGTAAGTGGAGCGGCGAGATCTGGAATCGCCGTAAGAATGGCACTATCTTCCCGCAAAATATCACTATCAGCACTATCTACGACGATGTGGGTGATATTCGTTATTTTGTGGCGGTGTTTTCAGATATTTCTGCACAAAAGCAGAGTGAAGCCCAGCTTGCCCATTTAGCCTATTTCGATCCCCTGACGCATTTGCCGAATCGAATGAAGTTAATGATGCAGTTAAAACAAGAGGTGAGGCACGCTAAGCGCCTGAATGCACAACTTGCGACTGTGATTATCGATGTCGACTTGTTTAAGCACATTAACGACAGTTTTGGCCATAGCATAGGTGATGAGATGCTGGTGGAGTTAGCGAAGCGACTGCGTAGCAAAGTGCGTGATCAGGATGTGCTGTCGCGTATTGGCGGTGATGAGTTTGTCGCATTGATCTCTGGCATCCAAAATGATGAGGATGCCACCCATGCCATCAATCAATTACGCCAGGTTTTTGAGCAACCTTTTGTGGTGAGCACAGGTGATCACTTAAGGTTGACCGCGAGTATGGGCGTTTCACTCTACCCGAATGATGGAGCCGATGCCGACACCCTATTGCGCAATGCGGATGCGGCCATGTATCGGGCAAAGAATGAGGGTCGCAATGATTTTGCCTTCTACACTGAATCTTTGACCAAACAATCCCTCGAGCATTTAAAGCTACAGAACGCCCTCTATGGTGCCATTGCCCAGGACGCTTTGTATTTGATGTACCAGCCAAAACTGGATTTATCAACCCGTAAAACCGTGGGGTTTGAGGCGCTGCTGCGCTGGAATGATCCGCAATTAGGGCAAATATCACCGGCGGTGTTTATTCCCGTAGCCGAAAAGGTTGGCCTTATTCACGATATCGGCCTGTGGGTGCTTGAAACGGCCTGCCGCCAAGGTGTTACTTGGCTTGCCGAAGGCCGCCATTTTGGGCGCATCGCCGTGAACGTCGCGGGCCAGCAATTACAACGCAGCACTTTTGTTGAAGATGTAAAACGGGTATTAGAGAAAACAGGCTTGCCTGCTAAACACTTAGAATTAGAAGTCACTGAAAGCGTGATGATGCAAAATCCTGATCTGGCTATCCGAGATTTAAAGCGGCTTGGGGAGCTGGGCATTGAATTGTCAGTGGATGATTTTGGTACAGGCTATTCATCACTGAACTATCTGAATAAGTTGCCGATCCATAAGCTTAAAATCGATCAATCCTTTGTGCGTGATCTTCCCTTCGATACCAATAATACTGCCATTGCGAAGGCTGTGATTGCCCTTGGCCACGCCCTAAAATTAGAGATCATTGCCGAAGGGGTTGAAACCGAGGAGCAGGCGGATTTTCTAAGACAAAATCTGTGCGATCAAGCCCAGGGCTATCTCTTTAGTCGGCCCCAGTTACCGAGTGCACTAGAGGCATTTTTCGTCAGTCCTGAGTGATTGCCATGCTATGCGGCTCGACCTTGCGGCTAGTCGCACCTTGGCCAGTCTGTTAACATTGGCCCATTATGATTTGTGGTGATTTCCAATGTCTTTCAGCTCCCTTTCTTTGCATTCCCAATTAGTGAACACCTTAGCCGAACTCGGCTATCAGCAACCGACACCTATCCAAGTTGAGGCTATTCCTGTGATTTTGGCAAAACAAGATCTGATGGCGGGTGCACAAACGGGGACGGGAAAGACGGCCGCATTTGCCTTACCGATTTTGCATGGACTGATGGCGGCCCCTTTAGCGAAGGACGCTCCAAGGTATATACGTGCCTTAGTGTTGGTCCCTACGCGGGAGCTTGCGGTTCAAGTTCAGCAAAGCTTTGTTAAATATGCGAAAGGTACCGATATTCGGATTGGGATCGCCTATGGTGGTGTGAGTATCGATGCACAGGTCGAGGTGTTTAAGGCGGGAATCGATGTACTTATTGCGACACCTGGGCGTTTGCTCGACCATCTACGTCAAGGCGCGCTCAATCTTAACCAATTGAATGTGTTGGTGTTTGATGAGGCCGACCGCATGCTCGATATGGGCTTTATGGATGAAATAAAGGCGGTACTCAAACAAGTGCCAGCGGAGCGACAAACCCTCTTGTTTTCCGCCACCTTAGACGATGCTATTTTCACTTTGAGTAAAAGTTTGCTGCGTGAGCCTAAATGGATTGAAGTGGCGAAACGCAATACCACGGCCGCGCAGGTGGAGCAGCGGGTTTATGCTATAGATAGCGACCGTAAAACTGAATTCGTAAGTCATTTAATTCGCAGTCAAAATTGGCATCAAGTGCTTATTTTTAGCCGCACTAAACAGGGCGTGGATAAACTCGCCTTGCAACTCAATAAACTCGACATTGCCACCCAAGCATTCCACGGCGATTTGTCCCAGGGGGCGCGGGAAAAAGTACTACAGGATTTTAAACAGGGCAAAATCCAAGTGCTAGTGGCGACCGATGTGGCGGCAAGGGGGCTGGATATTGTTGAATTACAATATGTCATCAACTTTGAACTACCTTTTATTGCCGAAGATTATATTCATCGTATCGGTCGCACAGGTCGAGCGGGTAATGCAGGTCTAGCCATTACCCTATTTAGTCAAGAGGATGCCTTATTGCTCGAAGAAGTCGAGGCAGTGCTTGATAAGCGCCTGCCCCAGCAATGGTATCCAGGTTTTGAACCCGATTTTAATAAAATGGCCCCAGAGCCCAGACGCAACAGTAAAGCCGCCCAAAAACAGCGCGCTAAAAAACGCGCCCTCGGCGGTAAAAAGCGTTAAGCATAGGTCAATTTTAGCCAAGAGGACAAAGCCTTAAGTTGTTAGGATTTTAGCGTTTGCCGGGTCGTCTCGCCAATCACCTTGGCTCACCTTTTAGCATTAACGTAACCTGCAGGCTTTAAGAGAATACCTAGCACGATTTGGGGCAAAAGCGTGCTGAGTTTTCACGGAATTATCTTTATTCGGATAAACAAAAATAATCCCAAGAGCTGAATCGTGAGCAGTGACGAACTTAAGGATGTAACGCTTGGCTTGAGGCTTTGCCTTTACACCATTTGCCGCTGTTGTGCTGCTTCTTAAACTCGCACATGCTATCCCATCGACCACTTATGCCACTGTATTGACGACGAAACTCTTTGGCTGAAGTGAGCCACGCATCGGGCGAAATGCCTAATTCATTGAGCAGTTTTGGTCGCTGATTATCGATATAACCTTTCTTATCAAGGCGAATGGCGCGGCCTGTCCAATCTATTAACTCAAGATAATCAACAAAATGAAACGGAATACCCGTTTGCTCATTCAGGTGTGCTGCACCATCGAATTGGGCAAGAGATTTGTGGGGAATATGAGGTTGATTGGTTGAGGAGTCTGTTGGTAATGTTGGGGTGTTTATTGTGTTATTGGGTGAGTTTAGCGAGTTAACCCGCTCCTGAATCGATGTAAAATCAGAGGATTGCAAAGAGTCGGCAATACCTGCTCGAATAGGATTTAAATCGACGTACATCATACAAGCCAGCAGAGCTTGCTCATCTAACAGCGCTTGCGACTTAAATCGGCCTTCCCAAAAGGCACCTTTGCACTCATCTTCACGATTGGCTTTACGGGCAATTTCTTCATTTAAACAGCGCATAAACCAAGAGATACTGCTCAGTCGTTCATGCCACTCGGCGAGTAATGCATCGAGTAACATCGCTTCACCGTCGATTAAAGCATCACCATTCATATACTTAGTCGCGACAGCATGGCCCTTAGTGATTTGGCACCAGCGGTTGATAATGTCTTTTTGCGTTAATGATTTGGCCTTGTCGACATCAATTTTAAGCACTAAATGATAGTGATTGCTCATCACCGCATAAGCACAGATATCGATGCAGAAAATCGCAGATAATGCCTTGATTTTATCCACAATCCAGCCGCGTCTATGCTCGTAACTGCGACCTGTGAGTTTATCTTCACCACATAAAAAAGCCCTACGAACACAGCGATTTATCACATGATAGAAGGGCGTTGCATTGGCATCAATTAACTGTCTTCTGGCCGAAGTCATCACACACTCCACACAGACAAAATCAGGATAATTTAAAGCCTAGTAGAGAGGGCTTAAAAATACAAAAAGATATGCCTGTCCCCGCTTTGCCCGCTTTGTTAGTCGATTTCTGGTAAAGCCAAACATAGGCAAATAGATAAGAATTTGTATGGCAGCAGGAGTGGAAATTTTCGATTGAGCTAACGAGCCATGGGGCAAAAACTTTTAGCCTGATGAACAGTTCAATGGTTGCTAAGATTGCCACTGTTACAACAGTGACCGTTGGCGACATGGATGTCGCCGTCGAGCCTATATGGATATATTCACGGCGTGTCACTGTGGAAACAATGGCAATGAATAACAGTGTTAACTGGCTTTGGGGCATTAGCTTTTTAGTCGGATGAACAGTTAAATGGTCGTTAAGATTGGCATTGTTGCACCAGTGACCTTCTAAAACATGGATGTTTTAGTAGAGCCCTCAGGGACGAGTTCACGGCGTGTCACTGGGGAAGCAATGACAATTAATGTGCAATACGCGTAACTCAGCCATCTTGCTTTGGGGCCATTGCGTTTTAGAGAGCCATTTATATCCAGACAATTAGCTGTAATACACTTCGGCCGGGTTATTACGCTGCCGCTCTTCATTTTTCTCGCTGGCTTCTTTAATCAGTTCGACTTTTTGAGCCTGAAGTAATGCGATTTGGTTGGCTTTTTCTTCCTCGGATAAAGTGTTATCGGCGGCTATTTTGGCCATTTTCTCTTCGAGTTGTTTCAGTTTTTCCCTATCCACGCCTGTGCGTTTATCGAGAATTGCCTGCATTGCTTCTTCTAGTCTATTGGTTGGTTTTTCTGGTTCAGGGGTTCCAGCAATGGCTTGTACATTCTCCGTATAGCCTTGTTTGACATTGGGCGCGAGGTGACTATAGGTATCGGCTGTTGCAACAGGCGCAGTAGAAGAGAGCGTTACTGTATCTTGGCTTGCCGCTGAATCCGATGTCGTAATTGAAGATGAATTATTGGCTTGGCTACTCTGGCTCGATTTGAGTTGTGTGAGTGCCACATTGGCATAGTTCTTAGCAATGGTATAGCTATTGGGGTTGATGGTGCTCATGTCCGATTCCTTTACGTATGACCCAGTGGTTGCGATTAAGTCCCTTTGTCACCTTTGATGTTAATGCTGTGCGGTTAAATGGCGCTACCGGGCGTTTGAACTCAATCTAATTACTGCACATTTTTAATAAGCAAGTTAGAGGCCAAGCTCTGAAGGATCCCCTCATAAATCAGCCATAGCATAGCCATATTTGAGCAACTGATTGGCGAATAATACCCAGGCCGCCAGCAATTCTTTCTCCGTGATTTGATAATCAGGCCGCCTGAGTACCTCCAA
>NZ_JBOZPB010000046.1:0-9491 GCF_050848685.1 Shewanella sp. MF08487 | reverse complement strand
CATTTTTCAAAGATCCTGCATAGAAAAATGAATTAAATCGTTGATTTAACTCTAGCATAGATCTGTCAGACTTGAAGTTATCTCTGTAGCAATGGTATTGTTTTGTACAATATTCGCCTGCTTGATTTGAGTTTTAGCTGTATTTATAAACTTTTGGCTTTTCCGGTCGCAGGCTCTATAATTTGCTCGTTTAAATCCAACTCTTCGTCTAACGTCATCTATTTAGTGTGCATGCGGCCTCCGGAGCATTTTCCGTGGCTTATTTTACCGAAGCATCGGGATTGCTAAATAGAGCTGAACGCTGTAATGCGCTTTCGAACTGAGCTTTCCGTAACTTCGGCATTAGTTCATGTACCTTGCTTACTGGATGTTGGTTGACGCGCAGCAGCACGTCCGTCAGATAATCGTAAACGTTAATAGCAGTGTTGACCTTGCTTTGAATGACGCCAACATGCTTAGCACCAAGCTCCGTTCAGCAGAATCACAGCCAGTTTTTCAGTTATCCCAAGTGTCACTCTCAGATTAAAGGCCGCCATACCGGATGTAGTGCCAACAAGAAAACTAAAACACAACTTCGCTGATCATCGCTGAGTGTTTATAAATCGTCTCCCATCACCGGTATCGATAAGCAGATAAGCCTGGTTATGCCATTAGCAGTTCTTGAAGCATTCCTGCTTTCAATGTCGTCAACGTGATCACGATTTGAGTTGAGATAACGACTCTGTTGCTGAAGACTCTCAGTTAATTGCCACTCACCAGATTCAAGAACAGCACCCGCTAACTCGGCACATACTGTTGCAAAACCATAAAGCGCTTGATTATCGCGGGTAAAACGCAGCGGCATCGTCTGGCCTTTTACAAGAAGGGACCATTCCAAAACTCTGTACTTACCTTTTAATCGGTTACTGACAAAAATAGTTATACTTGTACCGCTGGCGCCAACAACTAAAAAGCTCGTGATAGCTAGTCCTATCAGAGACCATAACTCTGGTTTCCCACTTAGTAACAGTGGATTAGGCAAATGACTCCTCAAAACGAGATCAGCACCAAGGGTCAGCGCTGTTTTATACACTGCTTGTTCTAATAATGGAGTTGCATTGACCAGTGACGCAACAGCATCACAACTATAAGGTTCTAGAACTGCCGTAGCTCTCAACCATTCTGTTTCATGGGCAATCGCCAACAAATTTGACCAAATTCGAACCAGTGCCGCTATATGAATGGAGTTTTCATCAGTCAGGACGGTTTGATTAAGCTGCTTATCCAGTTCCTGATGCCAGTATTGGTATTGGCTTGTCAAAAGTACAAACAACTCAGATTGAAGCAACTTATTATTAGTTACCGGTCTTATCCTATTTGACATCTCATTGAATAGTTGTATAAATTTTTTGTCTGCTTGTTGCTCACGCTTTAGCAGATCTTGCTGTTGTTGAAGCATCTGTAAATCGTATTCAATGGCCTGCTTAAAAAGTGTGAGTAAGGAACAGTGTTGTGATGCCCGATCTGGGCTTGAAAAGTCCAACATACACAAAGTACCGAAAGTTTTTCCGCTAGGCCAAAGCAATGGCAGGCCATAGTAATAACTAAAGCCTGCTGCAAATGTTGGGTTATTGTTTTCATATCGGGTACCGATTGCATTTTCAACTAGTAATGGCTGGTTACTGGAAATGACTTGGGAACAATAAGTGTTAAGTGCCAATGGAACAGGTTCACCGCAATAAAAAGTTGGTACTGACACACTGCCAACAGCCTGACAAATTTCGTTTTTATCTAATCGATTAATCAGCACACAAGGCACTTCCGCGACTTGAGCCATCGAGTTTACAATGCCTTGCCAGCGCTCTAGGAGCAGAGCGGTTTCTATGCTCAAATCTACTGCCATTTGTTCCCTCAGTATTTAAATAGTCCCCTTTTGCATCATTCGATCTTGTTTATCTCAGAGTATCAAACAGGAAACAAAGTGATTGATGTCAATCAGGGAATTAGCAGCATTGATGCATTAAGCGGCGCACATACACTCTAAGTAAAGTGCTTAAGTCTGATTATGGCAAGAAATTGTTACTTTGTCAGGGATAGTCAACACTTTATTAGCGAGAGACTTGCTTGGCTGACATTTAAGACAAATCGCGAGATTCCAAATCTGCCACCAACAGTCGGAACTGAGTAACTCACTTGAGCTTTAAAAAGTAAAGCATTGAAATATTTATGGTATTTATACATCCTACCTAGCTCACAGCAGAGTTTAGCATCGTGCATTAATATGACCTTACACTAAAAATACGTACTAGTTGACGTCTATCAAACTCGTTTACGAGATAGTGTAGTGGTCGACAAATTTTGGCCACATCGTTATTGCCTAATAACCGATGCTCTCTTTAAATGCGAAATGAGTAGTGCACGCATTTTTAGCCTTTTGGCAAAACGTTGATGTCTCGAAATTTTCAAGCGCTGTGCCTTGTTTATTTTCAGAAACGTCTGCTTTCAGTGAGTTCCTGATGCTCGGGCGCTCTAAATTATGGGTATAGACAATCTGATTTGCCCTATATTTGCAGTTTTTCGTGAACCCTTAATTTCACAACTCTTTTAATCTGATATCCAAAGTCTGCATCCATACATAGCCCCTACGTAAACTGTCTAATAAGTCACATTATACGAACTATTGAGCATGTTATATCTATTTTACATGCTGTAAATTCAGTTCCATTAGTAAATAGATAAAAACCAAGGAGGCTTTATGAAAAATAAATAATGTGATCGTTGCCGGAGGGTGTTTTTGGAGTCTCGAAGACCTCCTTAGAAATCAGGACGGCGTGACGTCAACGAAGGTGTGTAGTGGCACTGAAATGGCGACTGCGCAAGACGTGAAGATGAGCTGTCTGATAGCAACGGATTATCAAGCAGAACCTTCTTAAATACAATTTATTCCACGCCAATACAGCGTGCTGTCTTTCAAATCACTAGGAGAAATTTATGTCACGTTTGAACACCCCTACCACAATCGACGCCGCGCCTACTGCTACCCATACCTCACTCAAGGCTGTGGAAAAACAACTGGGCCGCGTTCCTAACATGTTCCGCGTCGTTGCCAACAGCCCTGCTGCGCTGACTGGCTACCTGCAATTGAGCGCAGCATCAGCACAGGGCGGCTTGGGTACAGCGACTCTTGAGCGTATTGCCCTAGCCGTCGCTGAGATCAACGGCTGCGATTATTGCCTTGCTGGCCATTCCTTCCTAGGCCGTAAGGTGGCCAAGCTTGATGATGCTGAACTCACTGCCAACCGCAGCGGTGCATCAAATGACCCTAAGGCCGACGCAGCCGTGCGTTTTGCTGCCGCCGTAGTCCGCCAGCGCGGGCAAGTCAGCAATGACCAGGTCCAAGCGGTGCTGAACGCTGGCTACAGTGATGCACATGTAGTGGATATTCTGTTGGCTGTTGCCCTGAACACTTTCACTAACTACGTTAACGAAGTGACACAGACCGAGGTCGACTTCCCGGCCGTTCAACCACTAGGCATTGATGTCTAATCCATTGGTGCTCAACTACAGCAATTACCTAAGTTAGGTTCGACTCGAGTAAACATATAGTTTTTCTCAAGAGTCATATCATTTTAGTGGGCTACATAGAGTGAGTCCACATGGCTAAAAATAATTGGAGATATAAGATGACTATTCCCGAAATTGAAAATGGTGTCCAGACTACCAATATCCTTAGTAATAATCTCGGTGCAAAAGTCACTAAGTTTGGTATAGGTGGCATCTACGTTGCCATGACGATAATATATTTGTGGTTTGGTGGTATGAAATTCACTAGCTACGAAGCAAACGGTATACATGGTTTTGTTAGTAATAGCCCTCTGCTTTCATGGATGTATAGTTTCCTCAGCATTCAAGGATTCTCAAATTTTCTGGGTGTGCTTGAAATTTCAGTTGGCCTGTTAATCGCTGCACGAGTTTTCTCCCCTAAGCTCGCAATCTTGGGCGGTGTACTTTCAACCGGACTCTTTTTTACGACATTGTCGTTCATGCTGACTACACCCGGTGTTTTTGAGGCATCTCTTGGGTTTCCTGCGATCTCTGTGGTTCCTGGCCAGTTTTTGCTAAAAGATTTAGGCTTGTTTGTCGTGTCTATATTTATCGTAGGCACATCACTTACAGCACTGGAGCACAAAAACAAATAAGCCGCATCCGAAACAACTATA
Source organism: Shewanella sp. MF08487 (assembly GCF_050848685.1). Taxonomy (NCBI): domain Bacteria; kingdom Pseudomonadati; phylum Pseudomonadota; class Gammaproteobacteria; order Alteromonadales; family Shewanellaceae; genus Shewanella; species Shewanella sp. MF08487. The sequence continues at coordinate 5,292 of NZ_JBOZPB010000046.1, read as the reverse complement.
AGTTAGAGGGCCTTAAATTCTGCGGTATAGGTCTTGCAGTTCTTTTTAGCTGTCATAGGCACCTCGTTATGTGATTTTACTCACTTAGCGCGGTGTACAGAACTACTGGATCAGATCATTTTTTCGGGTTAACGGCCTAAGTGAAATAAATTCTGTAAACAGAAGGTCTCTTATAATCTGAAAGGCACATGGCTCTACTCTATAAGAGGACATTTATGAATACCTATCAAAAATCTATGAATGCGATTTCTGCTCTGACTAAGGAGCAGTATCGGGTGACGCAAGAAAATGGTACAGAGCGTCCAGGGACTGGTGAATTGCTAAAGAACACCAAGCCCGGCATTTACGTGGATATCGTGTCAGGTGAGCCTTTATTTGCGTCTTCTGCCAAGTATGAATCAGGGTGTGGTTGGCCGAGCTTTACCAAAGCGATAGACTCTGTCAACGTAATTGAAATCACTGATAGGTCGCACGGCATGACCCGCACAGAAGTGCGCTCAACTCATGGCGACAGTCACTTAGGCCATGTATTTTCAGACGGTCCCAAAGACCAGGGTGGCCTACGTTATTGTATTAACTCAGCGTCATTACGTTTTATTCCTAGGGAAGAAATGGCAAGTAAAGGTTACGCAGAGTATTTAGACCAAGTAGAGGACATTTAATTATGGCAATTGAACGCGCAGTATTAGCCGGTGGCTGCTTTTGGGGCATGCAGGATCTTATCCGCAAACGTCCCGGTATCACTTCAACCCGAGTAGGTTATACCGGTGGTGAAGTGGCTAATGCTACCTACCGCAATCATGGTAACCATGCTGAAGGCATTGAAATAATGTTCGATAATGAAATCACCAGCTATCGACAAATTTTAGAGTTTTTCTTTCAGATTCATGACCCTAGTACAGTAAATAGACAAGGTAATGACAAGGGCACATCTTATCGCTCAGCCATTTATTATACCTCTGAGGCACAGCATGCTGAGGCAGTAAAAACCATTGCTGACGTGGATGCTTCGGGATTATGGCCTGGAAAAGTAGTGACTGAAGTCGAACCTGCAAGTGATTTTTGGGAAGCGGAGGCTATGCATCAGGACTATTTGGAACTCCGACCAAATGGCTATACCTGCCACTTCCCCAGACCAGACTGGAAGTTGCCCTCATCTCAATGAGTTTGCAGCAGCCCACACAGACTTGCAATTTGCATACGACAACCACCCTTAATACAATCGGCTTAGGCGGTGGTTGTCACTGGTGCACCGAAGGCGTATTTTCATCACTTATTGGCATTGCTACTGTCAATCAAGGTTGGATCGCCTCAATTGGTGACAACGCTCAGTTCAGCGAAGCCATTGAAGTGGTTTTTGATCCGACTGTTATTTCTTTATCAACCTTGATCGAAATCCATTTACATACTCACGCGAGCACATCAAACCACTCAATGCGTGGTAAATATCGTTCAGCGATATACGCTTATGATGAGGTTCAGTATAACCAGGCTGTAAACATATTAGATGCCTGTAGAGCTGATTTTGAGCAGCCAGTCATTACTCAGGTTTATTTTTTTAAGGATTTTAAAGCGAATAAAACTGAGCTTATCGACTACTTTTATACAGCACCCAACAGACCATTTTGTCAAAGGTACATTCATCCAAAACTCACCTTCTTATTAGCACGTTTCAGCCACTATGTTGATACGCATAAATTGACAGAGTCAGGTGTAGAGTTAACATCGATATAGGCTGTGCTACTCTGCAAGTTCGAGCGTCATGATTACCAACTCTAGTAGTGGCATCGATCACACGAAAACTAAAACGATGTCACCGCAAACGAATGGGATCTGCGAGCAGTTTGATAAGGCGATCCTGAACGAGTTTTATCAGGTGGCTTTTCGCAACAAGTTAATCAAACGCTGGAGACGCGGCAAAATGATCAGGATGAGTGGCTGTCTTACAACAATGAACGAACTCATCAGGGCAAAATGTGCAACGGCAGAACGTCAGTTGAAACTGATCTGATCCAGTAGTTCTGTACACCGCGCTAAGTGAGTAAAATCACATAACGATACAACAACGTTACCCTACATAATCCCAAACTAATTTATCGTTGGAAACGCGAGTTATCCGTGAAGATGATAGAGCTTCTACGCGAGATCCTTTCCAACTGAGTCTGTTCGATGCTCTGTTATACCAATATCTTTGGAAACGCCCTTCGATGGTAGCTTGTTGCTTCTATCAACATTCATACACTTTTGTGAAAAAAATTTCCTGTGTATTTATCGGTATAGCATAAAGTCCATAATCAAATTAAAACGCTACCTAGTACAAAATTGCCTATTATTTAACCTTGACACTACCAATATGCACTGATCTGATATATATTGATTTAATGTATATTTTGCAGGCGATTTTTATGAAAAGTGCACTACTGCGGATCATCACCAACCAGAGGTAAGCGTAACGCCAACCACACCTTGCGGTGTGGCTGGTGATCAGTAAGGCAGGAGTTGCTGTAGTTTCTCTTGGGTGTTGGCTTTGGGTAGCTCGGTTAATAAGCGGCATAGGTAATCATACGGCTCCAGTCCGTTGATTTTTGAGGTCTCGACCAGGCTGTACAGTGCCGCACTGGCTTGTGCTCCCGTCTTGGTATTAGCGAACAACCACGCCTTGCGACCAATCACGAACGGTTTGATGGCGCGCTCCGCACGATTGTTGTCGATATTCAGACAGCCATCATCCAGATAGCGGACAAGCTTGGGCCACTGATTCAGGCTATACGTAATAGCCGCTCCCAGTAAACTTTCTTTCGTGACACTCTCGCTTGATTTATCCAACCAGCTTTTGAATTGCGCGAGCAACGGCTTGGCTAGCGTTTGCCTGGCTTCATATTTCTTATCAGGCGGCGCAGTTTTTAATTTACTCTCCAGCGCATAGAGTTTCTGGATATGGTTAAGGGCCACATCGGCCTTACCCGTTTTGCCTTTGCCCTGCGCTTTTTGGGCTTCGACGAACTTGCGTCTGGCATGCGCCCAGCAGCCGACTAAGGTTGCGTGGGTTTTCTCATATCCGGCATAACCGTCGACCTGCAGATAACCGTTAAACCCCGCCAGGAAGTCGGTGGGATGTTTACTGCTGCGACTATCCTGATAATCAAACAGCACGAGCTTGGGGCCGGTACTTTTTTCTAAGCCACAGCCATATACCCACATATAACAGGTGCTTTTCTCAACATCCAGCACATTAACCGTGGTTTCATCTGCCCACAGCACGGGCTGTTTCAGAAGCTCAGCTTTCATTAACGCCAGTAACGGTTTCAGTTTCTCTGCACAGCTTATCAGCCAGCGGCTCATCGTTTGACGGCTAAGCTCAATACCGGCCTGATTAAACAACTGCTCCTGACGATAAAGCGGTAAGCCATAGTGCATTTTGCTGCTGATGATTTGGGCAAGCAGACTCGGTGTGGTCATGCTCTTAGGGATAACCGCCGGTGGCACATCGGCAATTTTAATGTCGACCTTGGTGTCCGTGGTTTCACACTGCCGGCAGCTGTATTTCAGCCGCACGTTTCTGAGCACCCGGATTTGTGCCGGTACGAACTCGATTTGCTCACTGACTTCCTCACCCATTTGATGTAGCGCATGGCCACAGCAAGCACAGGTTTTATCGTCAATGTCATGGATAACATCAACGCGCGGCAGCTCAGGGGCAATCCGTGGGCGGCGTGGCTTAGCAGCTTTCTTAGCGCTCTCGGTCGTCTGAGTATCTGGCTCTGTCGCTACTGACTCGTCTTCAATAAGCTGTTCGGCCTCATTTAACACCTCGCCTTCACCTTCATAGGTTTCACTGCTGGGGCTAAATTTCTGGTACTTCTTCAGGTTGTAACGCTCCAGCAACTGCTGCAACTTGTCCGACAGTTGCTGGTTAACCCGCTCTAATTTGGCGATGCGTTTATCTTTTTGCGCCAGTTTGCGCTCAAGCTTTTGCGTCTGCTCAAGCAGCATTTTCTTGAGCAGTGCAACGTCATCAGGTAAGGTGTCTGGTATCTTTTTCATGGCCGCCATTATAACGGCCAATTTAGCTAAGTGCTTGGTAAGATTTAGATTGTTTTGGATGCGATCATAAGGATTTATAGCCGATCGTCATATCAGCCCACACTCTGGTAATGCAGTGGCTGATGGGCGGTGATTTTTTGGATATCGACACCTTGCAACAGCCAATGCCATTGCTGCTCGCTAATAGACAGTATTTTGCCAGGCATCTGCCGTGGCCAGCGGAACTTGTCTTTTTCAAGCCGTTTGTACCACAGGCAAAACCCGGTGCTATCCCAGTACAGTACTTTTAACCGGGTACGCTGCTGATTACAAAACACAAACAGTGCGCCGCTAAATGGCGAGAGCTGCATCTCTTGCTCGACCAGCAACGATAAGCCATTAATGGATTTACGAAAGTCGACCGGCTGTTTATGGCTAAATTTGCCCAACGCGCCAAAAATGTAAAGTTAGCTTTAAATTCTAAAATCACTCACTTGAATTCTCGTTCTCAATCAGCGCTTGCTTCCAATATTCTGGTTCAGCATATCGAGCAACCAATGCATCGATATCTATTTTTGAGGTTGATGGACTAAACTCAAAATTGCCATACATATTGATGTGCTGCCATGCAACGGGCGAAATACTGTGAAGCTGAGCCAGTGCATTTTGATCTCCTACTGTTTGCTTCTGTTCATAGACACGAGATAGCAGCACTGTGTTGTAGTAAATGACCGCGTTGGTGATGAGCCGAGAGCATTCATTCCATATTTGCTGCTCCTCTTCTGTTTTTACTCTGAATTTTCCACCGTTAACAAATGCAACTGCTCGTCTAAGACGATGATAGGCTTCGCCACGATTTAATGCTTTTTGTACACATTGACGTAAGCCAACATCGTCGACAAAGTCGAGAATGTATAGCGTTCGGCATATGTTTTCCAACTCCCATAATGCTTTCTTGGTCTGATTCTGACGCGAATAGCTCGAGAGTTTGCGAACAATCGTGGCTTGAGTAACATCTTTTTGAGCTAGCGATGCCATGATCCGTTGAATATTGGGCCATTCACGTTCAATCAATTCATCGTTGGTTTTTCGGGCAGGCTTTATTAGCCAGTCACCACACTCATTGGGATGTTGTGAGCCGACTAACGTATCCATTTTCTTATGCAAATCACGATAACGAGGTGCAAAATGATATCCAAATGCATGCAAAATCCAAAAATTAACCTGATTGGTGCCATGGGTGTCAGTGGAATGCCGTTCTGGCTTTAT
>NZ_JBOZPB010000045.1:0-9611 GCF_050848685.1 Shewanella sp. MF08487 | reverse complement strand
CAAACGACGATAAGACCACGTTTTCCAACACCAGCTTGATGAAGTATCTTTGCTAAAACTCCGCAGCATGTTTCTTGGTAACACAACTGCGGAAAATTGCTGTAATCATTGATCTTACTGCTTATTAGAGGTCCGGCCGGTAAAAGCGTTGGAATTAGCCACTTCGCATATAACATATTGATTAATATAGATTTCCGATAAAAGTTTGATTGAAGCTTTATCGCGACAGTGATTCCTGAAGCTGCTTAAACTGCCCCTGAATGACTGCTTTTTCTTGGAGAATCACCTTATTCTCATCGGACAGAACTTCCGCTCTATTCTGAGAGGCTTTCAGATCCGTTTTAATGGCCTCCAATGCTTGGGATAGTACGGCCACTTGCTGATCGGCATCTGCTTTCTGGCTTGCGAGTGCGGCAATATTATCCGCCAATTGTTCGCTTTTACGCTGCCGCTCCCGGCTTTTTGCCGCGGCGTCGTTAAGTTGATGCTCCAAGTTCTCGATATCGACCACTTGTCTATCCAAGGTGCTTTTGTGCATCGCATTGGCCTGTTCGAGCTCATGCGTTTGTCGTTGTAAGTGCGCATTAGTGTCTACCAGCTCGGACGCTCTTGACTCGGCTTGGATGAGCCGGTGTTGCAGGTCTTGAATCTGGTCTTTCAGGCCCAGGTTAACCATGTGGAATTGCTCGCGTTCCTGCTGCCGATCTTCGGCGGTGCGTTGCTGGTAGTGTTCAAAGTGATCACGAATATCCTTATTTTCCTGCTTGAGTTCTGCAACGCTTTCCTTTAATTCAGCAGTTCGTGAAAGGGCTTCGTCGCGCTGAGCTTCTGCCGTTGCTAGCTTAATGCGTACCTCTTCCAGGGACTTGCCTTGCAGGGCTTTTGCTTCGGTAATTTGCGATAGCTGGGCGTTCAGATCCTGTTGGCGGTCGGTAAGCTGCACAATGCTATTACGGGCCTCAGTCAATTCTTTTTGGAGTTGATCATTCGATGCCTTGAACTCGTCGCTGGATTGCGCGATGCGCTGGTCGGCCATCTGCTGAACCCGTTCATGTAAGGCTTTTACTACCTCGACGAGATCATTCGGCAGTCCACTCACATCGGCCACCTCCCCATTATCTGACCGCCAGCGCTTGAGCAGCGGAGCTATGGTGCTTTTGCTGCCGGTACCCAAGTGCTCACGAACACGATCCACCGTAGGTTCCTGACTCTGTAGTTTGATGGCCTCTGCGGCTTTGGCGACATTGTGATACGTGATTCCGGCGCGAGCCATGACGGTTTCTCCTCGGTGATTATTTGGTAACGTATTACATAACACGTAATATAACATAATATACTGATTTTAATACGGCTAATAAAAATTGAATAGTAACCTTTGATAATGAATGTTATCGTGGGTTATGAGTGAGAAATGAAAAATTGATGTTTGTAACACCAGTACATTGGTGCCTTCCAGCGACCCACAGAAAAGGGATAACCATGGATAACTACACACCCAAACTCACATCGGATTCGCCATTGCGTAGTGAGCAATCAGTTTTGCCGTCGCTGGCAGAATCCGACTCACTGCGCCACTATCTGCAAGCGGCGACCTCCAATAACACGCGAACGGCCTACCGTTCAGCGATTCGGCAGTTCGAAAAATGGGGCGGGCGGTTGCCCACGGATCGGGATACTCTGGTGCGTTACCTGGTGGCCAAGGCCGATGTGCTGAATAGCCGGACTCTCGCCCTTCACCTCACGGCCGTTAGCCAATGGCACCACTACCAAGGGTTGACTGACCCGGTTCGCGATCCGCTGGTATGTAAAACCATGGAGGGCATTCGCCGCACCCATGGACAGCCCAAGCGCAAGGCCAAGGCGTTGCGCTTGGAGCACATCGCCCAACTAGTAAATTACTTGCGGCACTTACCGGACAACAAAAAGAAATACCGGGATATTGCCTTGGTACTCACCGGGTTCTTCGGCGCCTTGCGTCGCAGTGAGCTGGTTGCTCTTCAGGTCAATGATCTGGTTTGGGAGCCGGAGGGGCTACTCATCCGGTTGCCGCGCTCCAAGACCGACCAGCAAGGCATGGGTTTAATGCGAGCTTTACCTTACGGAAAGGCCGCTTGTTGTCCGGCTACCGCCGTGAAAACTTGGTTAGATGCAGCGGGCATCACCAACGGTCCGGTGTTTCGTCCCACCAACCGCTGGGATCACATTCAGGAAAAAGCGCTGGCTCCAGGTGCGGTCAATGCTTTGCTCAAAACGCTGGGGCAAGCCTGTGAGTTTGATTTTGTGCCTGAACTCAGTAGCCACAGTTTCCGTAGAGGGTTATCCACATCGGCAGCGCGTGAGCGAGTGGATTTTGAGTTGATCAAGAAACAAGGCGGCTGGAAGAGCGATGCCACCGTCTGGGAGTATATCGAGGAAGGCCAGCAGCTCAGCAATAATGCGTCAATTATCTTAATGGAGAAGATGGCAACCCTGATGGATGCTGAATGATTCGGTCAACATTCGGGGCAGAATCAATGTATCGGGCCAAACCCAAATACCAAAGCTGGTAATGTTACCGCCACGATCATGGATCATTCTGGCCGCTTTACACCATCGATAAAATATTGTAGATTTTCCTACCTTTGTGTAACTAGATCTACAATATATGAAATGGGTATTACTGATCTTATCCCTGCCCACCCAAAACGCGACAGTGCGTATGCGGGTATGGCGAACCCTCAAGTCCTCCGGTGCAGCAGTATTGCGTGACGGCGTTTATCTGCTTCCCCATCGACCAGAACATCAGCAATTGTTCGATGGCTTGCTGCAAGAAGTAGAGGCAAGTGAAGGCTCAGCCTATGTGCTCCTGGTCGATACCGAAGATGCTGGCCAATTCAGCGGCCTGTTTGATCGTCAGGATGATTACGCCCATCTTTTACACGAGCTGCCCCCAATAAAAGAATTGGCCAGTAGTTCCCTGCAAGAAGCAACCAGACAGCTGCGTAAACTGCGCAAAAACTTCACCGCTATCGCCGCAACGGATTTTTTCCCCGGTGAAGCGCAGGCACAAACCCAGCAGGCGCTGCAACAGCTTGAACTTCAGCTCAATCGCCAGTTATCGCCCAACGAACCCCATGAGCACACCGGTGAAATCCCACGGTTGGATATCAGCCTCTATCGCGGGCGGTTATGGGCAACCCGTCAACGCCCCTGGGTGGATCGCCTTGCCTGTGCCTGGCTAATCCGCCGTTTTATCGATCCGGAGGCTCGCTTTGTGTGGTTGCAAGCACCGAAGGATTGTCCCGCCGATGCGCTGGGCTTTGATTTTGACGGAGCCAGTTTCACTCACCTGAATGGCAAGGTCACTTTTGAGGTTCTGCTTGACAGTTTTAGGCTCGATCACCCCGGCTTAACGCGCTTGGGAGCCTTGGTGCATTTTCTGGACGTAGGGGGTATCCAGCCCAGTGAAGCCAGTGGGCTGGAGCAAATCCTGTGGGGATTGCGCAACAGTATTCATGACGACGATCAACTCATCGCCACGGCTAATGGTGTCTTCGATGCCTTACTGGCTGCTTTTACAGATAAGGAAACACACCATGAGTAACACCACCGAATTAATAGCTCACCAGCCGGTTGAAGCGCCTGCGCCGGTCAGTTTTTGGGAGGCCTTCCGTTTCTGGTTAAAGCTCGGGTTTGTCAGCTTTGGTGGCCCGGCAGGCCAAATAGCCATCATGCACCAGGAGCTGGTGGAGCGCCGGCGCTGGATCAGCGAAAAACGGTTTTTGCATGCGCTCAATTACTGCATGGTGTTGCCTGGTCCGGAGGCGCAACAACTTGCCACTTACATTGGCTGGTTAATGCATCGTACCTGGGGCGGTATAGTGGCGGGTGTGCTGTTTTTGTTGCCATCACTCTTCATTTTGATTGGACTCTCGTGGGTATATATCGCTTACGGCGACGTAAGTTGGGTAGCCGGTTTGTTCTACGGTATCAAACCGGCGGTGACTGCCATCGTCGTGCATGCCGCCCATCGCATTGGTTCACGCGCGTTGAAAAATAATGTGATGTGGGCGATTGCTGCCGCCGCGTTTGTGGCCATTTTTGCACTCAATATCCCATTCCCTTACATCGTGATTGCAGCGGCACTGATTGGTTATTTGGGTGGGCGGTTTCTACCTGACTACTTCAACAGCGGCGGTGGCCATGGCAAGGCTGATAAATCCTTCGGCACCGCGTTATTCGATGATCACACACCCACGCCCGCGCACGCCATGTTCCGCTGGTCGCGTTTCAGCATGATCTTGGTCTCCGGTGCATTACTCTGGGCTGTTCCGCTGTTTGCACTTTGGAGTTATTTCGGTTGGGATCACACACTGACACAAATGGCCTGGTTCTTTACCAAAGCGGCACTACTCACTTTCGGTGGTGCCTATGCGGTATTGCCCTATGTTTATCAGGGTGCGGTCGGCCACTATGGTTGGCTCACGCCCACGCAAATGATCGATGGCCTCGCGCTCGGTGAAACCACACCAGGGCCGCTGATTATGGTGGTGGCCTTTGTCGGTTTTATTGGGGGATATGTACAAGCCGTATTTGGCACCGACATGGTATTTCTCGCGGGCGCAGTAGCCGCCACCATTGTCACCTGGTTTACCTTCTTGCCCTCGTTTATTTTTATTTTTGCGGGTGCCCCCTTTATTGAAACGACGCACAATGATTTGAAATTCACTGCGCCACTCACGGCCATCACGGCGGCGGTGGTAGGTGTGATCTTGAATCTCGCCCTGTTTTTCTGTTACCACATTTTGTGGCCAGAAGGCTTTGATGGGCGGTTTGAATGGATATCAGCGGTAATTGCTGTTGCAGCGGGTATCGCATTATTTCGTTACAAAATGAATGTGATGAAGGTGATTGGCATGTCGGCGCTTGTTGGGCTTGCGGTGTCGTTAATGGGGATTAATTAAGTCATCTTTCGATCTGCTCGAACTCATTGCTTACACTTAACGGAGGAAAACCAATGAATGATTTTAACCAAAACAAACGTGATTTCCTGGCTACCAGTGCGACCGCTGCCGCAGGGTTGCTTATTGCATCGGCATCAAATGTTAGCGCAGCTGAATCGTCGTCTCAGGCAGCACCTAAAGGAGCAAATTGGATGATCACCGAAATAAAACCAAAACTTTTATCCTTCAATGCCGCAAAATTAAAAGGCCTTTCTGCCAATTTGATCGAGTCGCATTGGACTAACAATTACAGCGGTTCGGTAAAAACATTGAATGCGGTGAATGATCAGTTGAGTCAGGCACTCGCAAACCCCGACACGCCAGCGTTTCTCTACAATGATCTCAAGCGGGAGCATTTGATTCGCACAGGCTCGGTCATTTTGCACGAATTATATTTTGATAACCTGGGCGGTAATGGCAAAGCCGATGGTGAATTACGCTCAGCTTTCGCCAAACAATTTGGTACTTTTGATCGCTGGGAAACCGAATTCCGCAAAATCGCTCAAGGCTTGGGCGGTGGTTCCGGGTGGGTTGTTCTGGGGTATAACACGCATTTCAATAAGCTGGAAAATTATTGGATGGGTGATCACGCACATTTCCCGGTAGGCACAGTTCCGTTGTTGGTCATGGATATGTATGAACATTCTTATCACATGGACTTTGGCGCGGCTGCCGGTAAATATATTGATGCTTTTTTCAATAATATTAATTGGGATGAGGTTGCTCATCGGCTCCAAGCCACTCACACGAAGACAACATCCTAAAAACGCTATTGGTATGCCTTCTCTTAGGGGGCATACCATTCGCTTCGGCGCAACCAATCAAGGACACGGACGTTATTGATCCGGCGCTGAGTGACGTGTGACTAAATTAAGAGAAAACCAAATGGCGACCAGAAACCTGCAACTAGCCCACCTGCGAAAACTGTCCCAACTGAAACTGCCATTAACAAAGTAGCGGATCGATGGCGGCCATTTACCAGACAGCCTATCCGCGGATCAAGTCAGATATCACGCATGTCGAGTTAGGGGATGTCTACACACCGACACCGGAAGAGCAGCAGTTTGCTGTGAAACATTGCAAACGGGCGAGCACTTCCTTTCTGGGATTACTAATCCAGTTAAAGACGACCCAACGATTAGGCAGATTTGTCACATTGGGTGAAATTCCAAACGTCATCATCGCACACATCAAAAGCCAGTGTCGTTCAAGAGCATCATTCAAGGATCTTCAAACCTATTACGTGTCAGGGGCAAAGGATCGTCATGTAAAACTGATTCGACGTTATCTCTATATAAAACCCTACGATGCAGCCAAGACCTCCGGATTAACAAAGAGTTGGGCGCAAGAGGCGGCAACAACTAAAGAAGCCCTGCCGGATATCATCAATGTCACGTTGGAATACTTGGTCAAGGAGCGATACGAGTTGCCAGCGTTCAGCGTGCTTGAGCGAATCTGCCAAACAGCCAGAGCGGAAGTCAACACCCGGTATTACGGTCAACTGTGTGAATTTTTGACGGCTGAAAGTCGCCAGTGCATCACGGATATTCTCCGTTCCAGCACCGGGCCGAATGGTTTTGGCTGGAGCACGCTGAAAAATGAACCGAAACGCCCAACTCCTCGCAATATCCATGTGTACATCCACTACCTGGAATGGCTGACCTCCCTGCAAACACTACTGCCTGCGGATTTGGGGTTGCCACCGGTGAAACACCAGCAGTTTATCGACGAGGCCAAGGCCCTGGATTACGCCGAATTGATGAAGCTAAAGCTGAACAAGCGACTCGCTCTGGTCATCGTTTTAATCCGACACCAATACGCACGAACTCTGGATAATGCCGCCGATATTTTTATCAAACTGCTGTTAAAAATGGATCGCTCGGCGCAGAAACTGTTGGAGAAATACCTTGCAGACCATCAAAAGCAAACTGATCATTTGATTTCTGTGCTGACTGGAACGGTCAAGGTTTATTTGGATAAACCCGAATCGGTGTCAGCTTTTGATCCTGTCCTGGGAAAGAACAGCGATCAGTTGCTGCAAATGTGTGAACACTACATGGCGTTCGCGGGTAACAACTACTTGCCGTTCATGGTTCAACTCTACAAAAAGCAGCGATCAACGTTGTTTCGCACGATTGAAATACTCAATCTGGCTTCGTCCACGGAAGACAAGGATCTGCTGAATGCATTTCAATTTATTTTGAAATACAAACAACGGCGCGCCGAGTTCCTGTCCATTCAAAGTGATCCAAACGATCCATCCTCCAAAAATGTCATCAACATTCGCTGGATTCGCGAAAGCTGGTGGAAACTGGTCACAGGAAAATCGACTAAATCAGCGCAAGTCACCGAGGTCAATAAAACCTGTTTTGAGCTGTGTGTGTTTGAACGGATCGCCGAAGAACTGAGTACCGGTGACTTGTTCATTCCCTACAGTGAAACCTTCGATGATTACCGGGAGCAAATGATCACCTGGGAAGAATACGAGGCGCAGCTGCCTACCTATTGCGAGGAGGTAGGACTTATCGCCGGTGATACTGAATTTGCAAGAACACTGAAGGAGTCCATGGAGGCGAGCTGCCAGAAAGCTGATAGCCAATTTCCAGAGGATGAACTGGTCCGTATAGAAAACGGGAACCTGATTATCGGTAAACCAAAACCGGATCAACCTTCGCCAGAGGTCGAAGAAATTGGAGCGCTCTTGCGCGATCGCTTGGACAAGATCAACCTGCTCGATGTAATCATTAATGTCGAAAAATGGTTGAACTTGAACAAACATTTTGGCCCGTTGTCGGGTTTCGAGTCACGTATCAGCGACCCGGTGTTACGTTTTGTTCTGACGGTGTTTTGTTACGGCACCAATATTGGCCCTACCGAAACCGTGCGATCCGTGCAGGGTGTGTCGCGCAAGCAAGTTGCATGGCTTAACTTAAAGCGCACTACGGAAGCCCGTCTCGATAAAGCGATTGCTAAGATCAACAGCGAGTACAAGAAATACCGGCTCATTGAGTGTTGGGGTTCGGGCAACAGTGTGTCCGCTGATGGCAAGCTCTGGGATCTCTACGAAGATAATTTACTATCGGAATACCATATTCGTTACGGCAGCTATGGCGGCATTGCCTATTACCACGTCTCAGATACCTACATTGCGTTGTTCAGCCGGTTTATCCCCTGTGGTGTCTACGAGGCGATTTATATCCTGGACGGTCTGCTCAACGACGAATCAGATTTTAATCCAGACACCGTTCACGGTGATACGCAGGCGCAATCAACACCGGTATTTGGCCTGGCGTACCTACTGGGCATCAAGCTCATGCCGCGTATCCGAAATATCAAAGATCTCAGCTTCTACAAGCCTGACCGCGCTATGGTGCTTAAGCATATTCAGTCCTTGTTCAAAGAGCCTATCAAGTGGGACCTTATTGAAAAGCACTATGCGGATATGATGCGAACAGCTATGTCCGTTAAAGCAGGAAAAATTACCGCCTCGACAATCCTGCGCCGGTTCGGCACCAAGAACCGGAAAAACAAGCTGTATTTTGCGTTCCGCGAACTCGGGCGAGTGGTCAGAACTATGTTCCTTTTGGAATACATCACCGATGTTGATCTACGCAAAACGATCCAGGCAGCGACCTGTAAGAGTGAGGAGTTCAACGAGTTTGCACGTTGGTTGTTTTTTGCGAATGCCGGAAAAATTCCCGCTAACCTAAAGCATGAGCAAAGCAAAATCGTGAAATACAATCATTTGCTGGCGAACTTCACAATCCTATACAACGTGAACGCGATGACGGAAGTGTTTAACCAGTTGAAGTCGGAGGGCCACAATATCACCCGCGACCTCATGGCCGCATTCTCGCCGTACCATACTGAGCACTTGGGCAGATTGGGAAGCTTTGAGCTGGATTTGACCAAGCAGGTTAAACCAATGTCATTTGAGTTGCTGGTTGATTAAATCTTTATTATTCAGTTAGTTATACTCGAAGCGGCTAATTCCAACACTTTTACCGGCCGGACCTCAATACGAGAAACAGGCCAAGCGTGCCGCTGAAGAAGCAATGAATAATGCGGTTACCAATGCAGCGAAAAATTTACAGGCTGCGGGTCATGTATTGAGCCTGTTTACGGATGACACCATCACCGATGACACACCTTTTTCCATTATTAAAGAAAAAGCCTATGCATTGCTTGAACAAGAGAGATTCCCATTAGTTGCTGATTACTTACGCAATATTGCTTTCGACAAAACGGCATTTGAATGGTCACATTACACAAAATTATCCGCCACATTCAAACGTAACTTAAGGCAACTTTTTACTGATCTGGATTTTGCCGGACGTGTAGAAGACTCTCCTTTGCTTGAAGCTATCGCGTTTTTACAAAACTTATTGCGCACAGAAAAATCACCAAGGCAAACTGACCCTAATTCATTTCCGACTGAGATTATTCCTAAAGGTTTACGCCGATATTTGTTTAGTAAAGAGGGCAAAACATTTAAAACGCTTGATGTAGATCGCTATGAGTTTTTGGTCTATCGCCTACTACGCAACTCACTGGAAGCGGGTGATGTGTACGTTAAACATAGTAATGAATTTCGCCGCTTTGAAGATGACTTAATAAGCGATCTTAGAT
>NZ_JBOZPB010000044.1:0-10171 GCF_050848685.1 Shewanella sp. MF08487 | reverse complement strand
CCTTTTAGAGCAGCATCCGCTAAAAGCCAGTAAACCAACCAAGATAAGAAAGGCAGCATGGAATGACGATTTTAGGCGCGAGATTTTCTTTGGTTAAGAGATTTAACAAAGCTTAATCCCGCCCTGGCTTTGGCTTGGTCTGTATTTTCGCCAACTCCATTCTTCATCAATTAGGATAATATTAGTTATACCAAAACGGTGCATATCTTTCAGTGAATAATCCCAACCGTCTTTGTTTTGCCCGAATAAGAATAATATATGATCGAAGACGTTTTTATTTATTTGACCATAAACGGTAATAAGATTATCAACACCAAACCTGTCGAGTAACATGGTTTCTTTCATCCTAATTGGAGTCAGATAACTGGATTGAAAGTCTTTCGGCAAATCATCAGTGTCCCAGCTTTGCTGCCAAGCGCTTCCATGCCATATCAATACGGAGTTTTTTCTAAGGTATTTTTTATTTCCCGCTGGAAAGACATAGTTTGCGCATGAGGAAGCGCAAATATTAGATACCTCAATATCTAAATTATTATCTTTCACCCAACTTCCTAGCTCCATTCCTAGACTAATATCGCCGTCCTGACTAGATATAATGAGTTTATCCGGCTTTATTTCCGCCTGCATAAATGATTTAAAAATAATCGTATTTGATATCTGGGTAATTTGACCTTGATAAATGAGCTCATCATTCATTATACCAACGAAAGACTCTTCCTTTGGTGTTATTGTCTGATTGTTTTTCGATGTACAGGCGTTCAGTCCTAGTATGAGAATTAAGACTAAAACTAAAACTTTCATATCACTTCCTACAGCGATTTTGCGTCAACATTGTTAGGGAAAAGTTGTTTATTAATCTCTTCAGCATTTTTGACCGAATCAATTAAAAGCCTTCTATATTCAAAAAGAGCTAATACACTTTTCTGTTCATCACTGCTTAATTTTGTTTCAGATGCCGTTATGAAGGGTTCACCGTGAGCATCATCTTTGTTGACCACAGTGAATTTTCTTGAAGCTTTATTTACAAAATCAACAACAACTACATTATTGGTTCCATATTTAATCAGCCCTTCTGTTGCGGCTATTTGCATTGCAGAAGCAGAGCAATCATTGCATACAATTGTTTCAGTAATAGCGTGACTCGGTGAAGGGAAAATTAATTGGATAAACAATAATATGCAGCATAAAAATATTTTTTGCATGACTAACACTCCATGTGTTTTACCTAATCCCGATGCCGCAGTCGACATTGATTACAGCAAAAAATAATTACATAAAATGCAACAAATAACAATCATAAAATCAACATTTAAAAGGTGTAATTTCGGTGAGTAATTAAGGTGTATGCGAAAATTAAGTACTAGCTATATAAATACGCCTTGGCAGAATGGATGCCCTTGTCGAGCCTATAAAGATATTTCTTAAAAAAACAGACCGCGTGCAACAGAAATAACATGTTTAATATCGAGATAATAAGTAAGAAATAATCTGAGATCCCCAAATTATCATCCGACATCATAGCTTAGGTATTTATCTAGAAAACAAAAACGCCATTGACAATAACCAATGGCGTTAGTTAAATCGGTATAACTGGGTAAATATCTTCACTTAAAGCAGCGGGTTATTCCGCCCATTTACCCATAGTACATCTGTCGTTACTGCCAAAGTCTCGCACTGTAGCGACATTCTCGTAGCCCAGTTCGATAAGTTTTGCTCTGAGGCGTACCGCCTGCTCAAAACCATGTTCGAGTAAGATATAACCGTTAGGTTTTAAGTAATCTCGGGCGGTGTTGGCAATATAGTAAAGATCGGCAAAACCTTCCTCAGCGGCGGTTAACGCGCTTTGGGGTTCAAAACGCACGTCACCTTGGTGTAAGTGTTCATCAGCTTCGTCAATATAGGGCGGGTTTGAAACAATTAAATCAAAATCCCGCGATTTCACCGCGCTAAACCAATCACTTTGAAGAATTTCAACCTGTGGTAACTTTAAGTTTTCGCGGTTTGCGATAGCCAAAGCGACGGCATCGTCAACTTTATCAACGGCGGTGATTTCCCATGATTCACGCTCAGATGCCAACGCCAGCGCAATGGCTCCGGTGCCAGTACCTAAGTCGAGCACTTTGGCATAGGTAGAAAGCGGCATATTTAATGCGGTTTCTACTAAAATTTCAGTGTCAGGCCGCGGGATCAACGTGGTGTCGTTAACGATAAATGGCAAAGACCAAAATTCGCGCTCGCCAACAATATGCGCCACAGGTACACCTTTTTGGCGTTTTAGCACCATTTGCTGAAAGCGTTTCCACTGCTCAACTGTCAGGGATTTTTCAGGCCAAGTGTATAAATAACCGCGGCTTTTATTGAGGCAATACAGTAACAAAACCTCTGCATCCAGATGAGCGGATTCAGAGGTTGTCGCTAACTGTACATAAGCCCATTGCAGGGCTTCGGCAATGCTAGATTGATCTGACAAAGTTACCCCTGTTCGCCAGCCAGAGCGGCTAGCTGATCGGCTTGATGCTCTTGCATCAGAGGCAATAAAATAGCATCGAGGTCGCCTTCCATCACTTCGTTTAAGCGATATAAGGTTAAGTTGATGCGGTGTTCACTCACGCGACCTTGCGGAAAGTTGTAAGTACGCACACGTTCGGAGCGATCGCCACTGGCAACCAGACTACGACGGGTCGATTCTTCCGCGCTACGGCGCTTTTCGTCTTCAATTGCTTGAATACGAGCAGCCAGTACACTCATGGCTTGAGCACGGTTTTTGTGTTGCGAACGCTGATCTTGGCATTCCACCACAAGTCCTGTCGGAATATGGGTAATACGAATAGCTGAGTCAGTTTTGTTAACGTGCTGACCACCCGCGCCCGATGAGCGGAAAGTATCCACTTTTAGATCGGCAGGGTTGATTGAAATCGCTTCAGCTTCAGGCACTTCATGTAATACCACAACGGTTACCGCTGATGTATGTACACGACCTTGAGATTCAGTTTCAGGCACACGTTGTACGCGGTGACCGCCTGACTCGAATTTGAGTTTACCGTAAACGCCATCACCACTGACTTTCATTATGACTTCTTTAAAGCCACCATGTTCGCCTTCGTTGCTGCTCATGATCTCAACCTGCCAGCGATTAGCTTCGGCATAACGGCTATACATGCGGAATAAGTCACCGGCGAAAATCGCCGCTTCGTCACCACCAGCGCCAGCACGAATTTCAACGAACGCATTTTTATCGTCGTCGGGGTCTTTTGGCAGTAATAAAATTTGCAGCTCGCCTTCCAGATGCTCGAGTTTGGCCTTGGCGGCTTTCATCTCTTCCTGCGCCATTTCGCGCATTTCAGCATCGTCTTCTTCCAGCATTTCTTTCGCTGAATCAAGGTCGGCTTGTGCTTGCTGATAGGCTTTAAAGCCTGCAACCACATCTTCTAACTGGGCATATTCTTTCGATAATGCACGAAACCTGTCTTGATCAGCAATGACGCTAGCGTCACCCAGCAAAGCCATGACTTCTTCATTACGCTCGAGCAAGCCTTCTAGCTTGCGGATAACGGATTCATTCATTTAACTCGCGAACCTTAGTGTTTATCTAATCCAAGCGCTGATCTTAACTGACCGAGAGTATTCAAATCGCCCTGACGACTGGCGGCCGTAAGGGCCTGTGTCGGTGCGTGGATAAGTTTGTTAGTCAGGCGATTGGCTAGTTCAATCAATACCTGTTCAGCATCAGAACCCTGCGCTAGTTTATTCAGGGCTCGCTCCACTAACTCATCTTTTACCGCCATGCTCTGGCTGCGATACTCGCGAATACTATCGACCGACTCTAAAGAACGGATCCAATCCATAAACAAAAAAGATTGTTCTTCAGTAATTACTTCAGCTTGCTCGGCGGCTTCTTTTCGAGAAGCCATATTCTGTTCAATAATGCTATGCAGGTCGTCCACTGTATACAGATATGCATCGTCCAAATCAGCAACTTCCGCCTCAATATCGCGGGGAACTGCTATATCAACCAATAACATAGGTTGATGACGACGCTGCTTTAGCGCTTTTTCGACCATGCCCTTACCTAAGATAGGCAGCGGGCTGGCGGTAGAGGATATCACGATATCGGCTTTGGGGAGATAATCTGGTATCTGCGCCAGTGTAATTGCTGTTGCGCCAAACTCCTCACACATGCCTTGGGCACGTTCTAACGTCCGGTTTGCTACGACCATTGACGCCACGCCGTTGTCTTTAAGATGCTTCGCAACCAACTCTATAGTTTCACCCGCACCAATCAACAGCACTTTCGTGGTCGATATCGACGAGAAAATATGTTTCGCCATGCTTACCGCGGCAAATGCCACAGACACTGCGGCGGCGCCAATTTCAGTGTCAGTGCGGACTTTCTTAGCGACTGAAAAAGTATTTTGGAAAAGTCTATCTATGGTTAAAGCAACCGTACCTGCTTCTTTCGCCTTCACGAACGCTTGCTTTACTTGGCCAAGAATTTGCGGCTCACCTAAGATTAGCGAATCAAGCCCTGATGCCACGCGCATCAAATGCCTTACTGCTTCTTGACCGTGGTAATTATACAGGCAAGGCGCCACGTCCTCATGATTTAGGCCATGATATTCTTCAAGCCAAGCAATAATGTCAGCCTCATCGCCGTTGTTGCAATACAACTCAGTGCGATTACAGGTAGAGACAATAACGGCTTCACCCGAGCGCGTACGACTGGCCAGACTCTTCATGGCATCATGAATTTTGTCCGGAGAGAAGGCAACTTTCTCGCGCAGGTCTACCGTGGCTGTTTTGTGGTTTATACCAATTGCTACTAGGCTCATCTGACTCTTTCTAGATTCTTGGCGACTCTCTTAATAAGACCATTCTACTTAATTGGCCCAACTAAAAACAGAATACGCTTAACAAAACCGAATAATGGTCTAACTTCTTACCTAAATTTCTTATTAATCATAGGTAAGGCAGGATTTGTCCCAAAGGAGTAAATCGAAGTGACCGCCGATGGAAATTTTACGTTTGGCATTGGTATTATTGCCAAGCCCTCGTATCATAAGGACTTTGGTATATCAGTCATAGATGAATAATTTGAAGCGTCTCACAAAATCTATTTTCTCTTGCATCGTCTTGAGCAGCTTACTGTTTTTAGGCGCTTGCCAAAGCCTGCCGCCTGCGAACGATTTACAGCCGATTAACGTAACGGATGCTCGCCAAGCCAAAGCGTGGGAATTGCAAGGCAAATTGGCCATAAAAACCCCTGACGACAAACTCAGCGCCAATATCTACTGGCGCCATAGTGAAAATGGCGATGCACTCACGCTCACAACTATGCTAGGTACAACGGTGTTGACGCTTAACTCAACGCCCAACTCAGCGCATTTACACATTGATGGCAAAGATTTTCGCGACGATAACGCCCAGCGTTTACTTGAGCGCGTTAGCGGCTGGTCGATTCCGTTAGCCGATTTACCACTGTGGATCATCGGCCAAGTTGGCCCCAATGATCAGGTCATCGAAAGTGACAGCCAAGGTAAACCTAAACTGCTAACCAATACTCAAACTCCACCGCCTTGGCTAGTCACATTTTTAAGCTGGCAATTCCAAAGTGGCGCCAACGTGCCCCACCAATTAAAGCTTGATCGCGGCGACTTACAACTCAAACTACAACTTAATCAATGGCAAGCACTTGGCAAAACCGTAAGAGTCGCTGGAGAACAACCTTAATATGTCAGCTGTCATTTCTCGTAACTGGCCCGCACCAGCCAAACTCAACTTGTTTTTACACGTTAATGGCCGCCGCAAGGACGGCTATCACGAACTGCAAACGCTGTTTCAGTTTATTGATTGCTGCGACATGCTCGATTTTAGCGTCACTGACACCACAGAATTGGTGTTGCATTCTAATATCTCTGGCGTTGTCGCTGACAGCGATAACTTAATTCTGCGAGCCGCAAAATCATTGCAACAAGCCACAGGCTTTACTGGCGGCGCTGAAATCTGGTTAGATAAACGTCTACCTATGGGCGGCGGTTTAGGTGGCGGCTCGTCGGATGCGGCAACCACATTAGTGGCGTTAAACAAGTTATGGAATACGCAATTATCCGCTGAACAACTAGCTCAAATAGGCCTTAAACTGGGTGCCGATATTCCTGTTTTTATTCATGGTTTTGCCGCTTTTGCTGAGGGTGTGGGTGAGCGTTTACACGCTGTGAATCCAAGTGAACTTTGGTACCTAGTTATCGCCCCCGATGCCCATGTTTCTACTGCAGAAGTGTTCCTAGATCCACTTCTACCGCGCGCTACCCCCAAATTGGCCATAGATACTTTAATGAGCCAACCTTGGGCAAATGATTGTCAAAAACTGGTCGTTTCTAAATACCCTCAAGTTGCCAAGGCATTAGGCTGGCTGCTAGAATATGCGCCGTCGAGAATGACCGGAACAGGCGCATGCGTGTTTGGGGAATTCACACAACAGCAACAAGCTCTCGCAGCTTTGGCGAATTTACCGTCTGATATGCAAGGATTTGTTGCAAAAGGGATGAATCGTTCGCCGCTCATGGCGCGACTGAATCATCCGTAAACTACTTTCTTCTAGCGTAACATCTATACGATAACGCCTCGGGTTCCTCCCGTCCCACATCGTCGTTACGCTAGCCACTAAAATATAAAGCAAACGCCTGAGGTTTATACAGTGCCCGACATCAAGCTCTTTGCTGGGAACGCCACCCCCAGTCTCGCTAGAAAGATAGCCGATCGTCTATTTTGCAAACTCGGAGACGCAGTGGTTGGTCGTTTCAGCGATGGTGAAATCAGTGTCCAAATTAACGAAAATGTACGTGGTGCCGATGTGTTCATCATCCAATCTACTTGCGCGCCGACAAACGACAACCTGATGGAACTCATCGTGATGGTTGACGCGCTGCGCCGTGCATCTGCTGGCCGTATCACCGCAGTGATTCCTTACTTTGGTTATGCTCGTCAAGACCGTCGTGTTCGTAGTGCACGTGTACCTATTACCGCTAAAGTTGTTGCCGATTTCTTGTCTAGCGTGGGTGTTGACCGCGTTTTGACCTGTGACCTGCACGCTGAGCAAATCCAAGGCTTCTTTGATGTTCCCGTTGATAACGTATTCGGTAGCCCTGTGCTGCTAGAAGATATGTTGGCGAAGAACTTAGATAACCCTGTGGTTGTTTCTCCTGATATCGGTGGTGTTGTTCGCGCTCGCGCAGTAGCAAAACTGTTGGATGATTCTGATTTAGCTATTATTGATAAACGTCGCCCACAGGCAAACGTTGCTCAAGTAATGCATATCATTGGGGATGTTCAAGGCCGTGACTGCATTATCGTTGACGATATGATCGACACAGGCGGCACTCTGTGTAAAGCGGCTGAAGCCTTGAAAGAACATGGTGCAAACCGCGTATTTGCCTACGCAACTCACCCTGTATTCTCAGGCAATGCGGCTGAAAATATCGCTAACTCAGTGATTGACGAAGTGATTGTGACCGACACTGTCCCTCTAAGCGCTGAAATGCTGAAAGTGGCTAAAGTAACGCAGTTAACTATGTCAGCAGTACTGGCAGAGGCGATTCGTCGCGTGAGCAACGAAGAGTCAATCTCTGCAATGTTCCGTCACTAATCGTTATAAACTGATTTAGGTTATTTCAATACAGCGAATTTAGTGGGCTGTGTGGCCATAACCCGTCAGACAAAAAACGCACTCTTATGAGTGCGTTTTTTTTATTGTTTTTTATGCGAATCGCTTTAATGTAAACCGTTTTTTATGCTCGTCGTTTTAATGTACTAGATTTTAAAGTTACTCACAGCGCGGAATAAAAACTCCGCCTGCGCTTTAAGATCATCCGACGCATTTGCATTCGCAGCAGCGGCATGTGATGACTCCTCAGCAATATCTCTGATCACTACCACGTTCTTACTCACTTCGGCAGCAACCATACTTTGCTCTTCAATCGCCGCCGCAATTTGAGTGCTCATGTCCATGATATTACGCACGTCTGTATTGATAAGTTTTAATAATGCTCCCGCACTCGCGGCTTGCTGCGTACTCTCTTCGCCTTGCTTTTGGCTCGACTCCATTAACTGCACAATCGAGCGGGTACGAGTCTGCAGCGTTTGAATTATGCTAGCAATCTCTTGAGTTGATGATTGCGTGCGCATCGCTAAATTACGTACTTCATCAGCAACAACGGCAAAACCACGGCCCTGCTCACCCGCTCGCGCTGCTTCAATCGCAGCATTTAAGGCCAAGAGATTAGTCTGCTCGGCAATACCGCGGATCACATCTAATACGCTACCGATTGTTTCACTGTCACGCTCTAATTCATTCACTACTGTTGCCGAACTATTTAGCTGTTCTGCAAGCGACTGAATTTTATGAATCGTTTGCTCGACCTCCAGTTGACCACTTTGCGCATTATCATGGGTTTGACTCGCTTTAGATGCAGCTAATTCGGTTGTTTTAGCAATTTCCTCAATAGTAGCGCCCATTTCAGTTATCGCTGTTGCAACCATATCGGTCTCATTAAGCTGCTTGCCAACTCCTTGGGAGGCGAGCTCAGCATTTTCAGACACACGTTTACAGGAAGTATTGATAGTTTCTACAGAATCGATCACTTGCTCGATAAGATGTTGGAAACTACTCACCATACTATTGAAATGTTGCGCAATTTCGCCAAGTTCGTCTTGCGTGGAAGCATCGCACCTCAATGTCAGATCTTTACTCACTTCGATACGAGCTATAATCTGCGTGATACGTGCAACCGGCGCGATAATACTGCGGATAATCAAGTAAGTAATGATTGATAGTAGTAACGCAATAAATATGAACACAGTAATACCGATATTAACGCTACTACTCTCAGCATCATAAATAGCCTTAAGCGCTAGATTATGTAAGTCATTCGCACTGCTTTCAGTTTGTAGGTTTGCAGCTAAGACCCGCGCCATAGTACCGTCATTATCGGTCAAACCAAGCTGCTGCTCTTTATTAATTAAGCTTTTGAAATCCTTTTGATATTGAGTAATAAGATCTTCAATTTTCTGTTGAGTATTAATATCAATACTCGAGGCATGAAGCTTGTCATTGAACTTACCAATATTGGTGTCGAAGGTTTCAACATAGCTTAGCTCACGACGCAGCATAAAATCTTTTTCGTTACGCCTCAGTTGCAGCATAGCGGCTTCGAGTGCGGGCTGATCAAATTCCTTGAGTAGCGTTTCAACGTTATGCACCGCAGCTCGTAATGTGCCGTACAAACCCGTTTTAGGTGTTAAACCAATCTCTTGTTGTAGCTGCACCACTTCAGAGAAAGCGGTTTGATACTGATTTAAATTATGGTCAAAACTTTCAAGTGAGGCAGTCGACACCTCATATTCTTTAAAGACTTTCTCTAACTCAGGGACAATACTGTCGATTGCCATGTGGCTTTGCTTATGCAGCTCGACATATTTTAAATCCTTGCGAGCAAAAAAATCCTTTTCATTTTTACGCAAAATTAAGACGTCGCGCTCTAACTCAAGCACACTTTGAGCCGCTTTGGAAAGTTCCGATTTCACCGAATTTGAATGGAGTTGTAAGCCAAACATGGCAATTAGTGCCGAAATCGACACGGCAGCACTGAGTAACAACTTTGAGCGGATTAGCATAAAATGCCTCGATTGAATAATCTATATTAAAAAATAGTTGGGAGCAGGCCTTTAACAGCGCATATATATCAATATGTTAATAGTTAATATTTGATTTTTTGTCGATTTATGTTCCTATATTAATCTACCAGACCATTTTAGCGGTTCACTCACGTCATACATAACATCTTTCTATAACATTCTGCTTTAATAAACTCATAAACACTTTTGCCACAACCAGCCTGTCGAACTTTATCCAGACTTATTCAATGAGTTAAATAAAATAAATTCAGATTGAAATGCATTTTACTCCAAATAATTAAAATGTTATGCGGTAATATTTATCGTTCTAAATCTTTTGTCTATTGACTACGGTAAAACGACAACACTCCATTATTCAGGGCGGGATCATACTTTGTTACAGTAGGGAACTTCTTCGTATCTGCATGATCTGATCGGACATGTTATTCTACTGAGCCTAATCCATGTCTTTATTTGAACACTTGAAACTCATCGAAGACCC
>NZ_JBOZPB010000043.1:0-10482 GCF_050848685.1 Shewanella sp. MF08487 | reverse complement strand
TTCCCAGCGTTCATCGGTTAGCATAAGTCTTGGCATGGCTTGAGGTTATGGTTACTTTTGGCGAAGCAAATTATAACGTCTTGCCATGCTGTCTAAAAATCACTCTCGAAAGATCAACAGACCCTAGTCATCTGATAAAAAAGGAATTATGCAAATTAAACTATCGCTAATGTTTACTTTGGAGAATGAGGATTATCTGAATACTTTAAGAATAAAAAACAGGACACGATAAGCCAAAGGCATCACCTGTCCTGTTTTCTATTTCACTATTTATGCTGCTAATACGGCTTAAATTGCTAGGACTGAGCCACTGTAATCTAATAGCTCAAAACCCAGCATCTTTGATCCTTATGCGCGTGGATAGTCCCTTGCGAGCATCACAGATAAACCGCGGCAGACCAAGGTCTCCATATCATCGACACGGTTGATTTTTATCTCAGCTAAGGGCGCGCTCAATGCCATTTGCTTTAAGCTTTCGAGGCAGCCTTTGTAGTAAGGAGCACTGTTCATCATGTTGCCCGCGAGCCAAATTCGATTGGGATTAAATAAATTAACGGTCCACGCCAGCCCCATACCAAGGTAACTGCCCGCACGGTATAAATCATCCTGAGTGGTGATGTTACGGCTGCGCACTGAATCGCCACTGGCGAGTTGTTCTAAACTAAATTCGCCAGATTCGGTCATCACGCGGCAATGCCCCAACTCCCCCGCCACGCCCGTCGCTCCCGTAAAGACTTGTCCATTAAAGGCAATAGACATACCGATCCCAGTGCCGCACATGACCAATAACTCACAGGCATATTTGGCATCACAAGTCGCTTGCATACCCGCATCTATATCGTTGCAGATAAACTTAAGCTCACCTTGAGTTTTCACTGTGTCAAAACTCAAACCATTGAGTCCGGGTAACGATTTACAGGCAACCAAACGATTATTCTGCACCAGTCCAGGCACCGCAATCGCGAGTTGATAATCTTGTAAACCATAATCACGCTCTAAAGCAGCAATCTGGTTATTTAACTCTTCAATCTTAAA
The DNA here is from genome assembly GCF_050848685.1 of Shewanella sp. MF08487. Taxonomy (NCBI): domain Bacteria; kingdom Pseudomonadati; phylum Pseudomonadota; class Gammaproteobacteria; order Alteromonadales; family Shewanellaceae; genus Shewanella; species Shewanella sp. MF08487. Next base: position 9,447 of record NZ_JBOZPB010000043.1, on the reverse strand, counting down.
ACCTTCACCGGTAGGAATTTTATATTGTTCTGTATGTTCCGCCAGTTGAAGCTTAAACAGGGCATTAGTCCCGCCTACATCTATGGTTAATACTTGCATCGCCAGCTCCACTGATACATGTCCCCCACTCTGACCCCGAGCGAAGGTACAAAATATTAGCATGTTGGCAAAAATCGAGCGATAAAATAAATATTAAGCTGCTAATTTATAAGGGGCAAATCATTAATTAGCCATGGATGATATTTTATGTAATTGACTTTTTATCATGCTCAAACTGACTCCATTTATTCAGGCGTAAAAACCACAGCTACAGTCCATTCTCAGCACACACTCACGATTGTATATAAAATCCTTTATTCACTTACCTTGCATCTAGAGCGTTAGCCTTGCGATAATCTAAGCGGGTTAAAACTCAAATTAATATAAAACCTTTGCGTGCCGATCTCACTTGGAGCCTATATGTCACATTCTATCGCTAGCCGCCTCAGCGCTATTCGTAGCGAATTAACCGCTGCCAATCTCGATGCATTTATTATTCCGCGCGCCGACGAATATCTGGGCGAATACGTACCAGAGCATAACGAGCGTTTGTATTGGGCGACCCACTTTACCGGCTCAGCAGGGATGGCTATCGTATTGAAAGATAAAGCCGCAATATTTACTGATGGCCGCTATACGGTTCAAGTTCGCTTGCAAGTCGATGCCACACTTTTCAGTTATGAAAGCCTAACCGATACACCGCAAATTGAGTGGTTATGTGACACGCTGCCAGCGGGATCTCGCGTCGGCTTCGATGCACGCTTACATACCTTAGCTTGGTATGAAAATGCCAAAGCAACCTTAAGCAAAGCCCAAATCGAATTAGTGGCGGTTGAGCAAAATCCTATCGATTTGCATTGGCAGGATCGCCCCGCACCATCGAGTGCGCCAATCACGTTATTCAGTAACGAGAGTACCGGTAAAACCAGTCTGCAAAAACGCACCGAAATTGGCGCCTTAGTGAAAAAAGCCAGTGCTGATGTCGCTTTGATCGCCGCCTTAGATTCTTTCTGCTGGCTATTAAACATTCGCGGTAACGATATTCCGCGTCTGCCTGTCGTGCTCGGCAGTGCCCTGCTTCATGCTAGTGGCGATATGCAGCTGTTTACCGATTTAAGCAAACTCCCTGAGGGCATTGAGGAACATGTCGGTGCAGGCGTTAGCTTTAAGGACGAAGCCACGCTCGCCGATACACTTGCCAGCTTGCAAGGCGTCAAACTGCTGGCCGATCCAAACTCGGCTAACGCTTGGGCACAAAATCTCGCCCGTGAAGCAGGAGCAAAATTAATTGCAGGTATCGACCCTGTCGCATTACCCAAAGCGCAGAAAAATAGTGCAGAATTGGCCGGAATACGCGCCTGCCATATCCGTGATGGCGTAGCGGTGACGCGCTTTCTAGCTTGGTTAGATGCCGAAGTGGCAGCCAATCGCATGCACGATGAAGGCACCCTTGCGGATAAATTGGAAAGCTTTCGCCTAGAAGATGAGCGTTACCGCGAGCCAAGTTTCGATACCATTTCAGCAGCAGGCCCCAATGCTGCCATGTGCCATTACAATCACAACAATGGCACACCTGCAATGATGACAATGGACAGCATCTACCTAGTGGATTCTGGCGCGCAATATATCGATGGCACCACAGATGTGACCCGTACTATTGCGATTGGCAAAGTGACTGATGAACATAAAAAAATGGTCACGCTGGTGCTAAAAGGCCATATCGCGCTTGACCAAGCCCGTTTTCCTAAAGGCACTTCAGGCCAGCAACTAGATGCGTTCGCGCGCCAATATCTATGGCAATATGGCTTCGATTACGATCACGGAACTGGCCATGGCGTAGGTCATTTTCTCAGTGTGCACGAAGGCCCGCAGCGCATAGGTAAAAATGTCAACGGTATTGCACTGCTACCCGGCATGGTGCTTTCTAACGAGCCAGGTTATTACCGTGCAGACAATTTTGGTATTCGCTTAGAAAACTTAGTGGTAGTTCAACACTGCGAGGCACTTAAAGGCGCTGAGCGTGAGATGTATGAATTTGATGCACTGACAATGATCCCTATGGATAAGCGTCTTATCGATAAGCATATGTTAACGCAAGGGGAAATCCGTTGGTTCAATGCCTACCATCAGCAAGTGTACGATACCCTAGCACCATTGATGTCGGGTGATGAATTAGCCTGGCTAACCCAAGCGACTCGCGCAATTTAAGTATAAAGATAAACAGACGGGGATCGTAAACCGTTATTGTTTTATCATCGCTCCCGTACATAGAACCGCTCAAGCTAGTACATTTGAGCGGTTTTTACTGCAACATAATGTATTTCATATTTTTGAAGGTCTTGGGTGGGGCTCCTTAATTAATAAACAAAATATCGCCACATCATGCTGCGCAATAAACAACCGATAGCACTTGCCATTGCTCACACTCTGACTTTTGTACCATCCAAACTGCTTAGCTATGCTAAGCAATTAACAATAGCGATTCTACTATGTTATGCAGGATTTATATGGCGTGATAAATCACTCAACACGATTAACCCTATAATAAAAAAGAAAATAGTAACCTAACAGCATAAACACTTGTTTTAATGTTGTTATTTTGAGGTGAAAAAACCATATTTTGCAATAGCTTATAAATACAACAATCGACTGATTATCACTAAACTTAAGTAAATACTTATCTCCTATACTCACACAAAAATGATAGCCTTGTCACATAACAAGCTAGCACCAATGAGTGCTAGCACAGATTAATACCCCACTTATACCCTAAATCATCGTATCGGCCAGGAATGGACACACTAAATGAGCTCGAGTAACCCTAAGTTCAATAAGCCTATAAACATGAATCGTGTAGATCAAGAAGTTCGTTTACACCCAAATGATGAACTCATTTCAACCACAGACACTCGCGGTACTATCACTTACGTTAATACCCGTTTTGCCGAAGTGTCTGGCTATAGCGCCCAAGAATTAATTGGTAGTGCCCACAATATTGTGCGCCATCCCGATATGCCCAGCGAAGCCTTCAAAGAGATGTGGGAAAAGTTAAAATCGGGCCAGTCTTGGCGCGGGATTGTTAAAAACCGCTGTAAGAATGGTGGATTTTACTGGGTTGATGCTTTCGTCTCGCCCTTATTTGAAAACGGCACCATAGTGGGTTATCAATCGGTTCGCATTCATCCTCAGGCCGCCTACGTCACCAAGGCGAACGAGATATACCAGAGACTTAAACTGGATAAATCCATTTCTAAGCCCTTAAGCTTAATGCAAAAACGTATCCTCTCGGCGATTGTCGCCTCGACCGGCTTACTGATCGCAGGCTACTTTTGGGGCTGGGGCGTGATTATCGCGGGGGCGGTTTTGATGAGTTTAAACTTGGCTATATTCTACGATGAGGCCTTTCGCATTCCCGCTAAACTGATTGAAATGCAAACCAAATACGACTCTATCAGTCGTTACATCTACTCGGGTGCCGATACGTCTTCTATCCTCGATTTCCAGCTCATCATGCTGCAGGCCAAAATGAATGGCGTACTGGGGCGCACACAAGATCAAGCCAATCAATTGCATGCGATTGCCGATCAATTAGTGGTCGCGACCGAGCAAACTTATGCCAGCCTAGATCAAGAAAAAAGTCAGCTAGAACAGCTCTCTAGTGCGATGGAAGAAATGAGTTCAACCATTACAGAAGTGGCGCAGAATACCCATCTCACGTCCACCAGCATCAATACCGCCTACGATCTTTGCCTTAAAAGCAGCGCCAATATGAAGGCCAACACTCAAAAAGTGGAACAACTGGCCAAGTCTGTTGCCGATGCAGCTAACAATGCCCATCAATTGAATAAAGAAGCCGAGCAAGTTGCTAATGCGATGGGCGAAATTGACTCCATCGCCGAGCAAACCAATCTTCTCGCCCTCAATGCGGCCATTGAAGCTGCCCGAGCCGGTGAACAAGGCCGTGGTTTTGCCGTGGTGGCCGATGAGGTGCGCGCGCTATCGAGCAGAACTCAACTGTCAACCAACAGTATTTCTAAAAGTGTCGATAAGATGTTCACTATGCTCAACGCATGGGCCAAAGAAATGGAACAAAGCCGTCAACACGCGGAGCGTTGTGCCAGCGATATTCAACTGTCCGCCGACAATGTAAACACCATTTACCAAGAAGTGAGTGATATCCACACCTTTGCCCAACAAAATGCGGTCGCAGCGGATCAACAGCGCCAAGTGGTCAATGAGATTGCCAGCAACATACACTCCATCGCCCATTCAAGCGCGGAGAACTTGGCCGCGACCCATCTGATTGGTGATGCCGCCCATCTACTTAAGCACAATGCCGAGAAAGCTCTCGGCTTGAGACGCACCTTCGGTTAGTCATAAATAATATAAAATGCCGCAGCCAAAACTGCGGCATTTTTCTATCGCATTCTTTTAACCCGTTCTTTCCGCCAGCCCTCACTCAACCTAGAACATACTCTGCCAAGAGCATACTCAATCCAGTACTGATCCAACCCATTGCTTGCAGAATTGGCCTTATCCCGCCTGAGCCGTCGCTAAGGCTTTTATCTCTTGGCGATAAAATGATGCAGATAAAATGCCAAAACACTAAAAAGTTCAGGTTTTAACCGAAATTTTTGCTATACTCCGCGCCCGCCATTTTTCTTATAAAATCTGTGTGGAAGAATGAGCCAGTCGGCACGCCTCTCTCCTTAGTCGAGTAAATAATAGAGGCTCGCGGTGCTTGAATGTTTGAATAAGTGAACGATAGGAATCCAAAATGAGATTTGAATCTTTTAGTTTTTCCCCCGAGATTTTGCGCGCTATCTCAGATTGCGGTTATCAACAAATGACGCCTATTCAGCAGCAAGCGATACCTGCTATCCGCCGCGGCCAAGATGTCTTAGCCAGTGCCCAAACCGGTACGGGTAAAACCGCCGCCTTTGCACTGCCCATCCTGCAAAAGATGGTTGAAAATCCAAGTGAAACGTTAAAGTCGAATGCCCGCGTATTAATCCTCACGCCGACCCGTGAGCTTGCAGCTCAAGTCGCTGACAACGTTATGGCTTACTGCAAGTACTTAAACTTCAGCGTGTTAACCATTTACGGCGGCGTAAAGATTGAGACTCAAGCGCAAAAGCTGAAACGCGGCGCCGATGTGATTGTTGCCACCCCTGGTCGCTTACTTGAGCACCTTACCGCCTGTAACTTAAGCCTGTCGAACGTCGACTTTTTAGTGCTAGACGAAGCCGATCGCATGCTCGACATGGGCTTTAGCGCCGATATCCAAAAGATCCTTCAAGCGGTAAATAAGAAACGTCAAAACCTATTGTTCTCGGCCACTTTCTCAAGTGCCGTGAAAAAACTCGCCAACGACATGATGGTCAAACCGCTAGTGATCAGCGTCGATAAACAAAACACCACGGCCGACACCGTTAGCCAAGTGGTTTATCCGGTTGAACAACGCCGTAAACGTGAACTACTGTCTGAACTAATTGGCAAGAAAAACTGGCAACAGGTATTGGTATTTACCGCGACCCGTGATGCCGCCGATACGCTAGTCAAAGAATTGAATTTAGATGGGATCCCCTCTGAAGTGGTCCACGGTGAGAAAGGCCAAGGCAGTCGCCGCCGCGCCCTGCGTGAATTTGTGGCAGGTGATGTACGCGTACTGGTTGCCACCGAAGTTGCCGCCCGTGGTCTGGATATTCCAAGCCTTGAATACGTAGTCAACTATGACTTACCTTTCCTCGCCGAAGACTATGTCCACCGTATCGGTCGTACAGGCCGTGCAGGTAAAACTGGCGTAGCCATTTCTTTCGTGAGCCGCGAAGAAGAACGCACCTTAGCCGATATCGAAAAACTGATCGGTCAACAGATTCGCCGCGTCACTGTGCCAGGTTATGAAGTGGGCAGCCGCGAATTGCTGTTAAAGCAATTGCAAACCCGCCGTAGCTTTGCCAAGAAGCAACAAAGAACCGACAACGTCGGCGCTCAAGTTGCTGCTGAGAAAAACATGCAAGGCCGCCGCGTAAAAATGAAGGTGGGTCAAGCCCCTAGCAAAGCCAAAAAGCTTAAGTAATCGCTAAAACGGGCGGTGTAAAACGCATAGCGTTTAACCCCATCCCACGTGTTTTAGTAAAATCGGCCACAACAACTGTTGTGGCCGATTTTTTTATGCCCAATTCGATAAAGCACAGCCCACTTTAGCCGACTGTAATCCGTAAGCTATTGATAACAAAAAGACCATAATGCGGGAAACAAACTCAGCAACGTCGCCCCTGCGAGCAATCGCTCACGACCGTTAAGCTTTTTACCATTGACAAGTTGGCGGCGACTGTAGAGAAACAGCAGTAACCCTGGGCCATAAAGTAGCAAGGACAGCAACAGATACTCGACGCCAGCGGCATAGAGTAGCCAGAGTCCGTAACCGCTCGCCACCAGCGCCACGATTCTCATCAGCCCATTGCCCTGCCCACTTAAAGAAAGCTTCAACAGGAACAGCCCAATCAATAGATAAGGCACTAAAATCATCGACGTAGAAATGAGTAACAGATTGGTATAACCCTTACCTAGCAGCCACACCAGTAACAAACAAAACTGCACTGTTAAGCTAGATAACCAGAGGGAAGCGATAGGCGTGCCATTGCGATTCTGCCGCAAAAAGATGGCAGGGAAAGCACCGTGGCGGGCTGCGCTGAAAGGCACCTCTGCCGAGAACAGGGTCCAACTCACGTAGGAAGCCAACACAGAGACAATAAGCCCGACACTGATCAGCGCCTTACCCCAAGAGCCGCTCATGTGTCCCATCAGTCCCGCCATAGAGGGATTAGGCAGTGCAGCAAGTTCAGGACGAGCCAAAATTCCCAGCGCTAACACAGAGATCAGCACATAAAGTAGTAGCGCCAGCACGACGCCAAGGACAGTCGCCGTGCCCACATCCCGCTTATTTTTAGCACGCGCCGATAACACTGCCGCACCTTCGATACCGGTAAACACCCAAAGCGTGATCAGCATAGTGTTACGCACTTGCTCAGACACTGGCACAGCTAAAGTGCTGGCCGCTTGGTCCTGAGCAAAAGTCACAGGGTCAAAGTAATAACAGGCAAACAGTACGAACAGCAATAACGGCAAACTCTTGGCCAGTGTCGCCACCAGATTGAACATCGCCGCCTGCTGTACGCCGCGGGAGACCAAACAATGCACCGCCCACAAAATGCACGACTCACCGATAAAAGCGGCCAGCGTATTGCCCTCGCCAAACCAAACTTGCTGCGGCGTATCGACAAAGCTACCAAGGGCGGCAAACGCAATCACTAAATATCCCACCACGCCTATGGTGGCGCAAAGCCAATAACCCCAAGCAGAAAAAAAGCCAACCAGCTCACCAAAACCGGCTCTCGCGTAGGTATAAATGCCGCCATCAAGCTCAGGCTTCAAGCGCGACAGATAGAGGAAACTCGCAGCCAATGCTAAGATGCCCACACCTGTGATCCCCCAGCCTATCAGCACAGCTCGAACACCCGCCACTTCGGCCATGTTTTGCGGCAGGCTGAAAATCCCCGCACCTACCATAGAGCTGAACACTAGGGCTGTGAGTGACCAGAGACCTATTTTGTTCTCTTTCATGCAAAATCCTTAGCGCAAACGAGTAGAAAGAGCCTGAATGTGTTCGGGACCAATGCCGCAACAACCACCGATAAGCGAAGCCCCTACCGCACGCCAACGCTCAGCCCAACCGAGATAATCGAGCGGCCCAAGATCGGCACGGATCTCATCCAGACCATCGTTAGCCGTCGCCTCTTTCGGCTGAGGAGGAAACGCATTGGCATAGGCACCGAGTCGAATATCGGCACGCCCCAGAGCACTCAATCTGTCGCTGGCCACCTGTAATGCCGCCTCAATCACCTCAGGCTGACAACAGTTGAACAGAATCGCATCCACACCGACTGCTACTAACGCGTCGATAGCATCGGCCACCCGCTCACCGGAGCGTAGTGTCGGTTCACTGCCTAACGTCTCGTCCTCTAAGGTGAAAGAAACCCAAAATGGTTTGCCATCATCTGGCAGCAAGGCCTTGATGGCTAAAGGCTCGGCAATCAAACTCATGGTTTCGGCTAACCAGAGATCGACACTGGGCGACAACGCTCTAATGAGTGGAAGCGCCAGTTCACTCACCCTAGCGGCTTCAAATAAATCGGCACGGTAAGAGCCGAACAATGGCGGCAATGAGCCAGCAACGAGAACCTCACTCGCATGTTCATCCGCGACATTACGCGCCAATTCTCCCGCTAATGCCGCCAGCGCTTCGCCTTCGGCAGCAAAACGCTCGTCGCCGATATGAAACGGTACCAGAGCATAGCTGTTGGTGGTGATAACTTTGGCCCCGTTAGCGATATAAGCTTGATGTACATCAGTCACAGTCTGTGGCGCTTCTATCAAAGCCAACGCCGACCACTCAGGCTGGCGAAAGGGTGCGCCACGCCTAGCCAACTCACGCCCCATACCACCATCTAACACCCACAATTGTTGCTTATCCATCTTTCTTACCTCAATCTTTTATGCGACTTCGTTTTATTAAGGCACTCATAATTAGTGAGAATCCTGCGACAAAGCACCTTGCTGCCTCGATTACAATGCACAGCTTCAGTGAGCACCTTAAATAACCACAAACCATCCAGACGTATGGATGGCCAAAACAAAATAGCGTAATCTCGGTTTGGCCGCAATAAATATCAGCCAATAAACCGTTATTACTCTTAAATTTGGATCTATCAGCATTGAGTAAAAATAAGATATTTTTAAAAGAAGACATTACGAGAGTCGTGGGGGAAAATGAGAAAGATTCACTCTAAAACAAGAAAGAAACGACCACTAGCGATTGTTTCTTTTGGGTAAAAGGATAATGGCATTATCTAATTAATTGCCACTATTTCCAGCCTTGTAGCCAATGGGTTTCGTCTTTTAAATCAAGCCAATTTATCGGTATCACTCGTTTAGACATCACAGCTTCAATTGAACATGAGACAACTAAGCCTTCCTCATCAAATTCAATTTCTGTAATTAAAAAATGTTTCTCTTTATTGGCCGGCTTTACCGCGGTCCACTTACTGTTGAGTAATTTTTTAGGGTTAATTTGATTCATTAAAACTCCATAAAGCAGTCGAGTTAACGTTGCACTTATCCTATCAGACTGCCTATACGCTATTTTAGACACAAGGGATCTCTAATGAACGCCGTGAATAGTAAGCATGTAATGCTATTGCATTGAATGTTCACAAGGAGTTAGGGTCTGTTGATCTTTCGAGAGTGATTTTTAGACAGCATGGCAAGACGTTATAATTTGCTTCGCCAAAAGTAACCATAACCTCAAGCCATGCCAAGACTTATGCTAACCGATGAACGCTGGGA
>NZ_JBOZPB010000042.1:0-10568 GCF_050848685.1 Shewanella sp. MF08487 | reverse complement strand
GATGGTAGTGTGGGGTCTCCCCATGTGAGAGTAGGTCATCGCCAAGCGCCTAATTATCTCGATGAGATGTAACGAAGCCAGCTGAATAAGCTGGCTTTTTTGCGTCTGCAATTTGGCAGAAATAGTGTATTTATCCGCCAATATCGATGCTTTATCCTTCCTGCTTCCTCCCCCATAATGCTCATCATGCAATGTGAAATCAAAGCGATACATATGCAAAGTAACCACTCAGTAGGTGCGAGAAACATTGCTACTATCGCTTCTGAACGTGGCTTTGCACTAAGTCGTTATCGAGCAACTAGACTAATGAAAAAGCTAGGATTAGTCAGTTGCCAATAACCCAAACACCACTACAAAAAGGCTGGAAAGTAGCATGTTGCCATCCCCAATATACTCGAACGACAATTTGCAGTGGTTGAACCAAACACCGTCTGGTGTGGCGATGTCACTTACATTTGAGCGGGTAATCGCTGGTGCTATTTAGCGGTTGTGCTGGACTTATTTTCAAGAAAAGCTGTGGGTTGGGCAATGTCATTTTCACCAGATACTGAGTTAACGCTGAAAGCACTGGAAATGGCATTTGAATCACGGAGTAAGCCTAAAAACATGATATTTCACTCGGACCAAGGCAGTCATTACACTAGCCTTAAATACCGTCAACGGCTGTGGAAATAGAACATGAGTCGCCGAGGCAACTACAGGGATAATGCGCCAATGGAGCGATTTTTCAGGAGTTTAAAAATGGAATGGGTGCCAACGCAAGGCTATAAGAGTTTTATTGAAGCTAAACAAGATGTGACTGATTATATTATTGGTTATTACAGCCAAGTCAGGCCACATCATTACAATGCAGGATTAAGCCCAAATGAATCGGTGCGAAGATTTTGGGAAGATTCTAAAGCCGTGGCCAAATTTAGTTGATGACTACAAAGTCACGATGATGAGATGTATGGAAGAGTTTGATAATTTTCATTATTTCACTCATTTCTGCTCTGACATTGGCGTTTACCATTTGTTAAGCACTTTTTTCCATTGTGGGATAAATACAGCATAAAAATCATCGACATCAAAAAATACATCCACTAAATTATCCATAAGTCCTCTGCGTGATGGGTTCCTTCTTGGTCGAAAGTTCTGATCATAAAGAGGTCGTTTAGTCCAGTTTTTTATCCTGAGTTCAGGTTAATTAATGGAGTTGGTATTATTCACCAGAACCAAATCCGCTGGAATAGGTATGGCAGATGCGTTATTAAATAGCTGTTTTAGTGGATATGATAATATTGTTGGATTACATCGAAGGTGTTTATTTACGAGCGACAAAAGGTATTGCCGCTGTGCTCTTGAGAATGGATAAGGCTGAACAGTTAATGGATTACATGGTCTGAATAATAAGTAGTCTTAGATGCAGGTAAAACTTGAATAAATACCTATAACTATGCAAAGTAATCGAATAAAAAAGCCTCACTAATTATTAAGTTAGGAGGCTTAGTGTGTATGCTTTACGAATTAACTAAAAGTTACTTAGTGTCTGGTGCCTTTTGTTGGCTGTAATCCAACTTTTCGTGCTTTTGGCCCATGGCTTCGGCAACTTCTGGTGGCATGTAGTTTTCATCATGCTTAGCCAGTACTTCAGTCGCTTCTAGCTTACCATCAGCACCGAGTACACCTTGCGCCACAATACCTTGTCCTTCACGGAATAGATCGGGCAGTAGATCGTCATAGGTGACCAGTACTTCGCCGCCTAGAGAGTCATGCACAGCGAACTGTACATGTAAGCTCTTAGGGTCTCGTACCATAGAACCGACTGTTACCATTCCGCCGACACGAATACGTTGGCCAATTTCAGGTTTTACGCCAGTGTCTGTTTTGCCGTGGACAATTTCAGACGGAGTATAGAATAAGTTCAAGTTGGAGTTCAGCGCATAGAGCAAAAGCGAAGTAATCGCAGCAACGCCACCGATTAATGCTACAGCTAATGTCAGTCTTTTTTTGCGTCTTGGGTTCACGATTTAGTACTCCTAGTTTCTTTTAGGCGTTCTTCTCTATCCATCTTCTTCGCGATATCAATTAACACCTTACGCTTTTGGCGTGCGCTGGTAATGATGAGCGTAGAGAGGCAGAAGAAGGTCACTCCGTAGGATAGCCATACATAGAATGCATAGCCGCCCATATTAAAAAAATCACTGATTGATTCGAATTGCATTATTTGACCTCCTCAGCCTTAGCTAGTTCACGGACCCAAGGGCGCATGCCATTTCTTGCTAAAATTTCTGCTCTGAATCGCACAATAGTGATGGCAGCTATCATGAGACCGAAGCCAAGCATATTGATTAACAGTGGATAGAGCATTTCTGTCGACATAGTCGACTTCTCGGTAATGCGTATTGTTGACGGTTGATGTAATGAGCTCCACCATTCAACTGAGTATTTGATGATGGGGATATTGATCACACCGACTATCGCTAGGATCCCTGCAGCACGAGCCGCGAGTACTTTATCCTCAAATGAGGCATAGAGTGAGATAACACCTAAATATAAGAACAGTAATACTAGCTCAGAGGTTAAGCGTGCATCCCAAACCCACCATGCGCCCCACATAGGTTTACCCCATGCAGCACCGGTAAAGAGGGCAATAAAGGTGATTACTGCACCGATAGGCGCAATAGAAGCCGCAGCCCAGTCGGCAAGTTTGATCTGCCACACTAGCCCAATAAAGGCTGCTGTTGCCATACCCATATACGCCGCCATTGACATAGAAGCGGCCGGAACATGAATAAAGATAATACGGTAGCTATCACCCTGCTGATAATCAGTAGGTGCGAAAGCGAGTCCCCATATGGTGCCCACAGCGATGAGCAGACCCGCTAAGGTCGCAAACCATGGAAATAATGTTCCTGATAACTTATAGGCGCGTTCAGGATCCGCGTAAGGGTGTAACCATTTCCACATTTTAGTTAGTACTCACTCGCAGAGATGCACCAATTGCAAAAGGTGCTAAGGTTAACGATCCGATCAGCATAGCGCCTATTATAGCGAGCTGACCATCATAGGGTAAATTCATTCCTGCCGCGTCTATGGCACTCGTTGCAAAAATGAGTACAGGGATATATAGGGGCAAAATAAGTAAGCTGAGTAATACGCCACCTTTTCTAAGGCCGACGGTTAATGCGACACCAATGGCGCCTAATAGCGATAATACTGGCGTGCCTAGCGCAAGAGTCGATATTAACGCACCATAACTATTGCCATCTAAATTAAGTAATACCGCTAACAAGGGTGCGATAATAATCAGTGGCACTCCGGTTAAAATCCAATGTGCTAAAACTTTAGCTAATACTAAAATCGCTAAAGGCTGTGGGCTCAATAACATTTGCTCTAAGCTGCCATCACTGAAGTCCGCTTTAAAGAGTCTTTCAAGTGATAACATTGATGCTAATAATGCCGCCACCCAAATGATTCCTGGTGCCACACGAGCTAACATTTGTGGCTCAGGGCCTATTCCGAGAGGGAACAAGGTCACAACCATAATGAAGAATAAAAGCGGGTTAAAAATATCGCCACGATGACGAATGGCAATTTTAAGATCTCGCTGTAACAAGGTGAAAAACGCCTGCGTAAAATTGATGCCTCTTTTCATTTTTTCTGACCTTATATGAAGCGATAATCTAGACGAATTTTACGAAGCCTATCATCTTTGATAATGCCCATATCTTGGTGAGTCGTGAGGATCACGCAGCCCCCATTATCAGCATGCTGAATAAATAATTGTTCTAATTCCTCGACACCTTTTTTATCAATCGCAGTAAAAGGCTCATCAAGGATCCAAATTTTGCAGTTGCTGTGCCACAGTCTCGAGAGTGCTGTTCTGCGATGTTGGCCTGCGGATAAATGCCCCGCAAGCGCCTCTTCAAAGCCAGTTAAATTGACTTTGGCTAAAATGGCTGAGGTATCAAAGTCATAATAACCACTGATTCTTAAATTGAAATTAAGGTTTTCTTCTGCGGTCAGCTCGCATTTCACTCCCGCTAGGTGGCCTAAATACAATAGGTCTTGATTATATTCGTCGCGGCAGCGATTAATGTCTTCATCAATATAAAAAGTGTGTCCCGCGTATGGACGGGAAAGGCCTGCTAATATGCGTAATAAACTGGTTTTTCCTGCGCCGTTAGGGCCTTCAATTTGTACTATGTCACCAGCATGGATATCAAAACTTAATTCATCAAAAAGGATGCGTTCTTCGCGGATACAGGTCAGCTTATTTGCTGATACTAATGTTTTTGTTGTTATATTTGCCACTGAACCCTCTATCTCAAGCCGGAAGGAAACACAAGTCATTCTAACACAAACATTATTGTACGTTTACCTTTGGTTTGTACTAGATGTCAGCAATTTGATGTGGTTCCAATAACAGCAATATTTATCGAACTTTTTTACGATTTGCTAATATATTAACGAATTTACAACCCTTGTCGCCTGATTCATTTTGTGTTGAGATTCTAATCACAAAAAGATGAGATTTATTGAAGTTTGTAGTAATCTTAGCTCGTTATAATGAGTCTGCCTTAGTAAGGGCAGCGCCGAGCTTTGTACGTATTTGCATTAGGAACACGAAGATGAAAAAACTGTTAGCAATAACTGCAGTCGCTGCTTTGACTATGTCAGTCAACGTATCAGCTCAGGAAGCTGAAGCTATCTACAACAAGGCATGTACCGTATGCCACAGCATGGGTGTTGCCGGTGCTCCAAAAGTGCACAACGCTGCAGAATGGGAACCACGCCTAGCGAAGGGTGTTGATGCTCTAGTGAAAAGTGTGAAAACCGGCTTAAATGCTATGCCACCAGGTGGTATGTGTACTGATTGTACTGATGAAGATTACAAAGCTGCTATCGAATTCATGTCGAAAGCTAAGTAGTTTTTAGCTGTTAAAAAAACCGGCAAAAGCCGGTTTTTTTATATCTAGAATCTGCAATGATTAATAAATTATTGCACTTGAGTATCGAGCACTAGACTTGCGCTATCACCCACTGCAACAGTATTAATCTTTCCTTGAATATCACCCGTCTGTGGCTTGATATTACCGTGCTTAGAAAGTACAGCTATCACTTCAACATTCGCTGCATCACTTAACCTTGTGTCCCCACCCATACCGCTACTGTCATCTAACGTCACTGTAATTGGGAAAGACTTAGCGCTGACTTTCGTTGCTGCTAATGGCACTTTTGGCCCTTCAGTCGCACGAGCAAAGATAAAGATAGTGTCTTCTGGACTAGCTTTCGCTGCAAGTTCTGCTGCGATAGATATTGTGATATTTACCGATTTAACGCTGCTGGCTTTCACTTGTTTATGAGCATTATCATCTGGCATTCCTGCAGTTTCAGACTGCATACGCAAGTTTGCTGTTTCAATTGCATTCATCAGTGCAGTACGGTCAACATCGGCGCGATCGCTATCTAAAATAGCTTGCCAAGAGGCAATAGCCTTCTTGTAGTCTGCCGCAAAGAAAGCATCCATACCGACGAGCAATAATGTTGAAGGGTCTTGAGCATCCATCGCTAATGATTCATCGATAATAGCTTGGATTTGTGGTGTCATCTGTTGGCCTGCTTTGTAATACATCGCAGTCGCTTTTGGTCCTAGCAATTCAGCTTGCTTGCCAACCAATGCTATGACTTTATCAAATGCAGCAATGGCTTTGTCATATTGATTTGCCGACACATATGCATGGCCTAAGGTAAACCAAGCTTGGCTATTTTCAGGTTCAGCCTTCACTTGTGCTTCCATCATCTGTACGCGTTGCGCCATAATCTGTGCCGCATCCATACCTGCGTGTGGATTCGCCGATTGGACATTGCCTATATTTTGGAAGTCACCTAAGTGTTGGTACATGTAGCCTGAAATAGCAACTAAACAGATAGACATCATAGATGGCCATAGAATAGTCTTCGGCTTGATTGAGTTAACTAGGGAGTCATCACTTGCTTGTTTGATGTCCTGAAGTAGACTGATTTCTAGTTCTTTTTTTAAAGCATCAAATTCAGCCTTATCTAATAACTCTTCATGTAATTCTTTCTCAAGCACAGCTAGCCGTTCATTGAACAATTCAAGGTTCGTCTGTCTACGTACTCCGGCCTCTTCTGCGATTAGCAATTTTTGCTGTCGGAAGTGCGGGATCCAAATCAGCATAAGGCCGACGAATAGAACAAGCGCAATAAAAATCCAAAATGTTGTCATATGTTTCTATATTCACTTTAGTTTGCAGAAAGCGGGGTAACCGCTAGGCTTGGAAGCAAGATTATACGTAAAGATGCTTAATTGAACAGTAATATAAGGTAATCCTTGTACCGAAAGCTTATAGTTGGGCACTGGTTCACAAATTAATTCTTCGGGTAAATTCTACATGAAACTTAAGTGCCATTAGTTGGTCACATGCAGAACTGTAACTCTTTCGCGACAATTATTGACCTTAAAAATTGAGAATGAGACAAGTAACCCAGTTTTGTACGAAAGAGGCAGACAGGAACAATAGCAAATACTAAAATGAGCAAATTTTTGTGCATTTGCGTGATAATAACATGTTGTGCGTTGATATAGAGTCTTTCTAAATCAACATATTATTGAAGACTGAGGAAAACCCATGATCCCAGAACTTGGACACTTTGCGTTGATAATAGGAATGGCATTTGCCTTCTTACTGATCAGCGTCCCCCTAATAGGTGTTGCCCGAAAAGATCAATACCTTGTTAGGTATGCTTGGCCGTTAACGTACGGAATGTTCTTTTTTATCACTTTATCCGTTGTCGTGCTGGGCTATAGCTTTGCCGTCGATGATTTCTCAGTCGCTTATGTAGCACACCACTCTAACTCCCAGTTACCTATCTTCTTTAAGATCGCGGCCGTATGGGGCGGCCATGAAGGGTCACTGTTATTTTGGGTGTTTGCTTTATCGACTTGGGCAGCCTCGGTAGCTTTATTTAGTAAAGGCTTAGAGGAAGTGTTTACTGCACGCGTATTGGCAGTATTGGCAATGATTATTATGGGCTTTGGCCTATTTATGATACTTACCTCTAGTCCATTTGAACGTTTATTCCCAATACCTGCTGAAGGTCGCGATTTAAACCCAATGCTGCAGGATGTGGGATTAATCTTCCATCCGCCGATGCTGTATTTAGGTTATGTGGGCTTTTCAGTGAGTTTTGCGTTTGCGATTGCCGCACTGATGAGTGGCCGTCTCGATTCTGCTTGGGCTCGCTGGTCTCGTCCTTGGACATTAGCAGCGTGGACCTTTCTTACGGGTGGTATCGCCCTCGGTTCTTGGTGGGCATATTATGAGTTAGGTTGGGGAGGATGGTGGTTCTGGGATCCGGTTGAGAATGCCTCCTTCATGCCTTGGTTAGTCGGTACGGCTCTTGTTCACTCTTTGATCGTGACCGAAAAACGTGGCGCCTTCCGTAACTGGACTGTATTGCTATCGATTTTTGCTTTCTCATTAAGTTTGTTAGGTACCTTCATTGTTCGTTCTGGTGTATTAACTTCAGTACATTCATTTGCAGCTGATCCAAGCCGCGGTATGTTTATTCTGTTGTTACTTGGCTTAGCCATTGGTGGTTCACTGACTCTGTTTGCCTTCCGTGCCAGCGAAATGAGCAGTCCAGCCCGTTTTGAGTTAAAGTCTAAAGAAACCATGCTACTGGTTTGTAACGTTTTACTCACGGTTGCCGCCGGTACAGTGCTCTTGGGTACGTTATATCCATTACTTATCGATGCGCTCGGGATGGGTAAGATCTCCGTAGGACCTCCATACTTTAACGCTGTGTTTGTGCCTATTGTCTTAGTCTTATTTGGTTTTATGGGCATAGGTCCGATTATCCGCTGGAAAAAATCTAAAGCGGGTGAGTTGAGACGTCAGCTATTGATCCCTGCAATGGTTGCTGTGGCAATCGGTGTGGTCACTCCCTTTATCGTTGATGGTGTATTCAATATTTGGGTTACCCTGGGTATTACTGCGGCAACTTGGATCGTATTGGCAACAGCGCGTGCGGCTTACAATATGGTTAAGTCGAAAGAAGGTGATATCAGTATTAACCGCATAGGTCGTAGCCAGCTCGGTATGATCTGCGCGCATCTAGGTATTGCAGTCTCAGTGATTGGCGCCACTATGGTATCGAATTACTCGATTGAGAAAAGTGTCCGTATGGGGCCGGGCGTAAGCCAAGAACTCGCGGGCTATACTTTTAAGTATCTTGAGACCAAAAACGTAGTCGGTCCTAACTACACTGCAATGCAGGGACAGATAGAAGTCTACAAAGGCGATGAGCTACTGACATTACTCAAGCCAGATCGCCGTCAATATAATGTGCGTACTATGGACATGACAGAAGCGGGTATCGACTGGGGTCTGTTCCGTGACTTGTACGTCACTATGGGCGATCCGATTACCAGCACTGAATTTGCAGTTCGTTTGAACTACAAGGCATTTGTCCGTTGGCTATGGTTTGGAGCTATTTTCATGATGGTTGGCGGGTTCTTAGCCGCATCTGATAAACGCTATCGTGCAAAAGCCACTGCTACAGTTGAGCCTCTGGCCGAAAAAGCAAAATTAGCAACGGCTCACTAATTGGGGAATGTATGAAGAAGTTGGTTCTGTTTATCCCATTGGTTATATTTCTCGCCATGGGGGTGTTTCTTTATAAAGGGCTATTTTTGAATCCGCAGCAATTGGATTCAGCACTGGAAGGAAAGCCGATGCCGGCTTTCCAACTGGAAAGCTTAGAAACATCAGCTGAGATTATTACGAATGAGCAGTTAAAGGGTAAGGTTGCACTATTTAACGTATGGGCGACTTGGTGCCCATCTTGTAAGTATGAGCATCCCTTCTTAGTGATGTTAAAGCGTAAAAATCTTCTGCCAATATACGGGATCAACTATCGTGACGAGCGTGCTCCTGCATTAGAGGAGTTAACACGTCAGGGCGATCCTTATAACGTCAATATTTATGATAAAGATGGCCGTTTAGGATTAGACCTAGGCGTTTATGGCGCACCAGAAAGCTTTATAGTTGATCACAATGGTATTATCCGTTTTCGCTATGCTGGTCCAATCGACCAACGTGTCTGGAGTGAAACGCTTTATCCTATGATCCAACAATTACAAGCTGAAGCGACGAAGGATGGCGCATCATGAGAATGCTGACAAAAATTATCGGTGGTCTAGTGCTGTTATTCAGCATGACGACCGCTGTCATGGCAACCCCCGTTGATACTTATGAATTCAAAACACCTGAAAATCAAAAGCGTGGTTTGTCTTTGGCCCATGAGTTACGTTGTCCACAGTGTCAAAACCAGAATTTGATCGACTCTAATTCACCGGTAGCTCGAGATCTGCGCCTTGAAGTCTTCAAAATGGTCGATGAAGGTAAAGGTGACAACGAGATCATCGAGTTTATGACCAGCCGTTATGGTGAGTTTGTATTGTATAAGCCTAAAATGGAAACCAAAACCTATGTTCTCTGGTTAGGTCCGATTGGTTTATTGCTCATGGGTTTAATCATTGGTTTTATCTTCATTCGAAAGCAGCGTATTGTCGGTAATGTTCCGAATGAAATAAGTGCTGAAGACCAACGTGAGTTAGATACTTTGCTGAAGCGTAATCAGAAATGAAGCATAACATCGCAGTAATATTAATCTTATCATCTGTGTTTTCGTTTGTTGCTGGCGGGATAGCCCACGCTTATCCCGGCATGCAGCAAGCGGCTAAACCGATTGAATCTACCGTTGATCTGATCAATGTATTGCCAAAGACGTTTCCTATTGAGCCAGTTCCTTTTAATGACGTCGATGGTAAGCCCATCGACTTCAGTCAATTTAAAGGCAAGGTCATTATGGTAAACATGTGGGCCACCTGGTGTCCGCCTTGCGTAAGAGAGCTACCCGCAATCGAAAGACTCGCAACTAAGTTCAAAGCTGAAGACTTTGTAGTATTGCCTATTTCTATTGATGCTGAAGGCAAACAGCAGGTGCAGCCGTTCTTAAGTTCGTTGGGCATGGCAAATTTCAACTCTTACTACGATCAGCCACAAAGTCTTGGGGACGTTTTTCCACTCGATACTATTCCTGCGACCTTTATCTTAGATCAACAGGGTCAATTGATTGCCTTTGTTCGAACTTATGTTGATTGGGACGATGCCAAAGCAACTTCGCTAATCCAAGGTTTTATTGATAAAGGCACTAAAAAGCCTGATTAATCGTCATTTTGCACGCAAAACAAACACCGCTGTGTAAAAGCTCGCCATGCGATCGTTTTTCATTAAAAAGCCCTTGCAGAAAATCTTCTGCTGCCTATAATACGCATCCACTGACACGGCAGACAGCGAAAGCTAGCTGACGAGTTAGATTGAATTGAATGGCTTTTAACCACTTAATTCAATTGCAGCAAGAAGTTGTAAAAAACTCCTTGACGCACAATGGGAAATGCGTAGAATACGCAGCCCTAGCCATCTGGAAGCATTCGATGCTCAGTGTGGTACTCAAGTTCTCTAATGAGATTGAGTTGCTCTTTAACAATATAAAAC
>NZ_JBOZPB010000041.1:0-15648 GCF_050848685.1 Shewanella sp. MF08487 | reverse complement strand
AAGGTTTACGCTTCGCTATTCGTGAAGGTGGCCGTACAGTAGGTGCTGGTGTAGTAGCGAAAATTTTTGCTTAATAGCAAAGATTAGCAACACACAAAAAAGGAAGCTAAGGCTTCCTTTTTTATTTCAGGGCTGGCGCTTTAAGTAAAAATGTGTAGAATGCGCCTCACTCTGAAGTTAAATAGTTATTTGATGACTATTTACACAGCGGGCTTGATATCCAGATTTACATAGGTATAATGACCCCCTCGTCGACTTAGGTTGACGAATTAAATGATTAGTCCATTAAGTTAATCATTATCACAGCGGCTCCGATTGGGAGTCGAACGGTTAAATCATCTCGCTCTGCTTTTCCATTTGGAAGAAGCTAGAGGGTGATTTTTTATATGTCCATTTTAGGAGCTCTGGTCAATGCAGAACCAAAGAATCCGTATCCGCTTAAAGGGATTTGATCATCGTTTAATTGATCAGTCTACAGCGGAAATCGTTGAAACTGCTAAACGTACAGGCGCTCAAGTACGTGGTCCAATTCCACTACCTACGCGTAAAGAACGTTATACCATTTTGATCTCTCCGCACGTTAATAAAGATGCTCGTGACCAGTACGAATTACGTACACACAAGCGCCTGGTTGACATCGTAGAGCCAACTGAAAAGACTGTAGACGCGTTAATGCGTTTAGATCTTGCGGCTGGTGTCGACGTACAGATTAGCTTGGGTTAATTGAGATCCTAGTAAGAAGAGGTTTGAGAGATGGCTATCGGTCTTATTGGTCGTAAAGTTGGTATGACTCGCATCTTCACCGAAGATGGTGTTTCAATACCAGTTACTGTAATTGAAGTTGCAGGCAACCGTGTTACTCAAGTGAAAACTTTAGAAACTGACGGCTACCGTGCACTTCAAGTTACAACTGGCACCAAAAAAGCTAATCGCATCACTAAACCAGAAGCAGGTCACTTTGCTAAGAGCGGCGTTGAAGCCGGTCGTGGTTTGTGGGAAATGCGTTTGGTAGACGGTGAAGGCGAGGGCATTGAAGTTGGTGCTGAGCTAAATGTTGATATTTTCGCTGATGTAGCGAAAGTAGACGTTACTGGTCAATCAAAAGGTAAAGGCTTCCAAGGCGGTGTTAAGCGTTGGAACTTCCGTACTCAAGATATGACTCACGGTAACTCTTTGTCGCACCGCTCGAATGGTTCTATCGGTCAGAACCAAACGCCGGGTCGCGTATTCAAAGGCAAAAAAATGTCAGGCCATATGGGTGCTGAGCGTGTTACAACTCAAAATCTAGTTGTTGTTCGTGTAGATGTTGAGCGTAACCTGCTACTAGTCCGTGGCGCTGTTCCTGGCGCTACCAATGGCGACTTGATTATCAAGCCGGCCGTTAAAGCTTAAGGTCTGAGGAGATAGTAATGGAATTGGTATTGAAAGACGCGCAAAGCGCTCTTGAAGTTTCCGAAACTACCTTCGGCCGTGACTTTAACGAGGCACTGGTTCATCAGGTAGTTGTAGCGTACGCTGCAAACGCGCGTCAGGGCACTCGTGCTCAAAAGACTCGTGCGGAAGTAACTGGCTCAGGCAAAAAGCCTTGGCGTCAAAAAGGAACTGGCCGTGCTCGTGCTGGTTCTGTTAAAGGCCCAATCTGGCGTGGCGGTGGCGTAACATTCGCTGCTAAAACTCAAGATCATAGCCAAAAAGTTAACAAAAAGATGTACCGCGGAGCGCTGAGAAGCATTCTGTCTGAATTGGTACGTCAAGAGCGTCTAGTTGTTGTTGAATCATTCGGTGTTGAAGCTCCTAAAACTAAAGAGCTGAAAGCCAAATTAAAAGCAATGAACCTAGAAGACGTTCTAATTGTGACTGCAGAAGTTGATGAGAACTTATTCTTAGCAGCTCGTAACCTGTACAAAGTTGACGTTCGTGACGTAGCGGGTCTTGACCCAGTTAGTCTTATTGCGTTCAACACTGTGCTTGTGACTGCTGACGCAGTGAAGCAAATCGAGGAGATGCTAGCATGATGATCCGCGAAGAACGTTTGCTAAAAGTCATTCTCGCTCCACATATCTCTGAAAAGAGCACTGTGAACGCTGAGAAGCACAACACTGTTGTTTTCCGCGTAGCTATCGATGCAACTAAAGCTGAAATTAAAGCTGCTGTTGCTATGCTATTTGAAGTTGAAGTTGATTCAGTTCGCACTTTAGTAAGCAAAGGCAAAACTAAGCGCACGGGTGGCCGTACTGGTCGTCGTAGCGATTGGAAAAAAGCCTATGTTACTCTAGCTGCTGGTGCTGACATCGATTTCGTCGGCGGCGCTGAGTAAGCAAAGGAGAATTATCATGGCAGTTATTAAGTGTAAGCCAACCTCTCCAGGTCGTCGCCACGTAGTTAAAGTGGTGAACACTGACCTGCATAAGGGTAAACCCTTTGCTGGCCTGTTGGCGAAAAAATCTAAAAGTGGTGGCCGTAACAATACTGGTCGTATCACGGTCCGTCACGTAGGTGGTGGTCATAAGCAGCATTATCGTCTAATCGACTTCAAACGCGATAAAGATGGTATTCCTGCAAAGATTGAGCGTCTGGAATATGATCCAAACCGCACAGCTAACATCGCGTTAGTATTGTATGCGGATGGTGAACGTCGTTATATTCTTGCTGCCAAAGGCATGCAAGCTGGCGATAAGATCCAGTCTGGTGTTGCTGCCGAAATTAAAACCGGTAACGCAATGCCACTGCGCAACGTGCCTGTAGGTTCTGTTGTACACGCAGTTGAAATGAAGCCTGGTAAAGGTGCTCAGATCGCTCGTTCAGCAGGTGCTTATGCACAAGTTGTTGCTCGTGATGGCGCATATGCCACTCTACGTCTTCGCTCTGGCGAAATGCGTAAAGTGCCAGTTGATTGCCGTGCGACATTTGGTGAAGTTGGTAATGCCGAACACATGCTACGCCAGTTAGGTAAAGCAGGTGCTAACCGCTGGAGAGGCATACGTCCTACAGTGCGTGGTGTTGCAATGAACCCAGTAGACCATCCACACGGTGGTGGTGAAGGCCGTACTTCTGGTGGTCGTCACCCAGTGACTCCATGGGGTGTGCCAACTAAGGGTTATAAAACTCGTAGTAACAAGCGCACTGACAAGTACATCGTACGTCGTCGTAATAAATAGTAAGAGGATTCGCCATGCCACGTTCTCTCAAGAAAGGTCCCTTCATTGACCTGCACTTGCTGAAGAAGGTAGAGAAAGCGATGGAAGCCGGTGACAAAAAGCCTATTAAGACTTGGTCACGTCGCTCTATGATCATTCCAAATATGATTGGTTTGACCATCGCTGTCCATAATGGTCGTCAGCACGTTCCTGTGTTCGTAACTGACGAAATGATTGGCCACAAACTTGGTGAATTTTCACCAACTCGCACTTATCGTGGCCATGCCGCTGATAAGAAAGCGAAGAAGCGTTAATACGGGAGGAATAAGATGGAAGTTTTAGCTAAACATCGTTTTGCCCGTACGTCTGCGCAGAAGGCCCGTCTGGTTGCTGATCAAATTCGTGGATTGCCTGTTGCTAAGGCACTCGAGATTTTGACTTTCAGCCCCAAGAAAGCCGCCGTACTGGTTAAAAAAGTACTTGACTCAGCTATCGCAAACGCCGAACACAACGAAGGTGCGGATATTGATGAGCTTAAAGTAGGAGCCGTCTTCGTAGATGAAGGCCCAACTATGAAGCGTATCATGCCACGTGCCAAAGGCCGCGCTGATCGTATCATGAAGCGTACCAGCCACATTACTGTGGTTGTATCAGATCGCTAGGAGAGAGCAATGGGACAGAAAGTACATCCTAATGGTATCCGTTTGGGTATCACTAAGCCTTGGATCTCTACCTGGTACGCAGATAAATCAGATTACGCAAATAATCTGAACAGCGACTGGGAAGTGCGTAAGTTTCTTGTAGAGAAATTACAAGCTGCTTCAGTATCTAAGATTGTTATCGAGCGTCCAGCGAAAAGCATCCGCGTTACCATTCACACTGCCCGTCCAGGCGTTGTGATTGGTAAGAAAGGTGAAGACGTTGAAGTATTGCGTGCTGCAGTTTCAAAACTTGCTGGCACTCCTGCTCAAATTAACATCGCTGAGATCCGTAAACCTGAGCTAGATGCCAAGTTAGTTGCTGACTCGATTGCACAGCAATTAGAGCGTCGCGTAATGTTCCGTCGTGCTATGAAGCGCGCAGTTCAAAACGCAATGCGTATTGGTGCTCAAGGTATCAAAGTACAAGTTAGTGGCCGTTTAGGCGGAGCTGAGATTGCGCGTGATGAGTGGTATCGTGAAGGTCGCGTACCTTTACATACTTTGCGTGCTGATATCGACTATTCAACATCTGAAAGTCACACCCAATACGGTGTGATCGGCGTTAAAGTTTGGATCTTCAAAGGTGAAGTTCTGGACGGAATGCTGCCACAGATTGAAGAGCCGAAGCAGCAGCAACCTAAGCGCAAGCCTCGTGGTAAATAGGAGAGCCGGCAATGCTGCAACCTAAACGTATGAAGTTTCGCAAGATGTTCAAAGGCCGTAACCGCGGTCTAGCGAACGGTACCGAAGTTAGCTTTGGTACTTTTGGTCTGAAAGCAGTCGGCCGTGGCCGTTTAACTGCACGTCAGATCGAATCTGCACGTCGTGCCATGACACGTCATATTAAGCGTCAGGGACAAATTTGGATTCGAGTTTTCCCGGACAAGCCAATTACCTCTAAGCCTCTTGAAGTGCGTATGGGTAAAGGTAAAGGTAACGTTGAATACTGGGTATGTCAGGTTCAACCTGGTAAGGTACTGTATGAGATGAATGGTGTTTCTGAAGTAATCGCTCGTGAAGCGTTTGCTTTGGCTGCTGCCAAGCTTCCAATCAAGACTACCTTCGTAACTAAGACGGTGATGTAATGAAAGCGAGCGAACTGAGAGAAAAGAGCGTTGAAGAACTGAACGCTGAACTACTTGGTCTGCTGCGTGAGCAGTTCAACCTGCGTATGCAACACGCCACTGGTCAGTTGACTCAGACTAATCAACTGAAATTAGTGCGCCGTAATATTGCGCGCGTTAAGACCATTATTACTTCTAAGGCGGGTGCGTAATGTCTGATAAAATCCGTACTTTGCAGGGTCGTGTAACTAGTAACAAAATGGACAAGTCCATTACTGTTGCTATCGAACGCCAAGTGAAACACCCAATTTATGGGAAATACATTAAGCGTACGACGAAGATCCATGCACATGACGAAACTAATCAGTGCAATGAAGGCGATTTAGTAGCGATTCGCGAATGTCGTCCTTTGTCTAAGACCAAGTCTTGGACCCTGGTTGAAGTAGTATCAAAGGCCTAAGTTAATTAGGTATTTAGGTAAACGGCTCCAGAATGTGGAGCCGTTTGTTTTTTAATACTATACATTCCACTTTTATGGTGTTATATTTGCGCGCCATTTTTGACTAAATTAATAGCAAAAATGAGTGTTTTTATAGTCCCAATAGTGGGAATTGTGTAGTAACGATAGCGGAGCACTTAAAATGATCCAAATGCAATCGACTCTTGACGTTGCTTGTAACAGCGGCGCACGCAGAGTTCAGTGTATTAAGGTCTTGGGTGGCTCTCATCGTCGTTATGCCGGTATCGGCGACATCATCAAAGTTTCTGTTAAAGAAGCGATTCCTCGCGCTAAAGCGAAGAAAGGCGATGTGTATAACGCGGTGGTAGTCCGTACTAAGAAAGGCGTACGTCGTCCAGACGGTTCTGTCATTCGCTTCGATCGGAATGCAGCGGTATTGCTTAACGGCAACCTGCAGCCGATTGGTACTCGTATCTTTGGACCAGTGACACGTGAATTGCGCAATGAGCAATTTATGAAAATTGTCTCGCTGGCACCAGAAGTACTGTAAGGAGCTTCAAAATGGCAGCAAAAATACGTCGTGAAGACGAAATAATTGTATTAGCAGGCAAAGACAAGGGTAAACGTGCAAAAGTTTCTCAAGTCCTTCCTACTGGTAAATTAATTGTTGAAGGCATCAATCTTGTCAAAAAACACCAAAAGCCAAACCCACAATTGGGCGTAGCTGGCGGTATTGTTGAGAAAGAAGCACCGATACAAGCATCAAATGTAGCGATTTTCAACTCTGCCACTGGCAAAGCTGATCGCGTTGGTTTCCGCTTTGAAGACGGCAAAAAAGTGCGTTTCTTCAAATCGAACAGTGAACTCGTTAAGTAATTGGAGTAAACGATGGCGAAACTGCATGATAAATACAAAGAGACTGTTGTCGCTGAACTTGCTAAAAAGTTTGGTTATACCAGTGTCATGCAAGTCCCTCGGATTGATAAAATCACCCTAAACATGGGTGTTGGCGAAGCTGTTGCAGACAAAAAAGTTATGGACCATGCTGTCCGTGATATGACTGCAATTGCTGGTCAAAAGCCAGTAGTGACTGTTGCTCGTAAGTCAGTTGCTGGTTTTAAAATCCGTGAAGGCTACCCTATTGGCTGTAAAGTGACCCTACGCGGTGAGCGTATGTGGGAATTCTTAGAGCGTTTAGTCGATATCGCAATCCCACGTATTCGTGACTTCCGTGGCTTAAGCGCTAAAGCGTTTGACGGCCGTGGTAACTACGCAATGGGCGTGCGTGAGCAGATCATCTTCCCAGAAATCGATTACGATAAAATCGATAAGATTCGTGGTATGGATATTGTTATCACTACTACTGCGAAGAATGATGAAGAAGGTCGTGCTTTGTTAGACGCTTTTAACTTCCCATTCAAGAAATAAGGGTAGCGTAATGGCAAAAACATCAATGAAAGCACGTGAAGCTAAACGTGCACAGCTCGTGGCCAAGTACGCTGAAAAGCGTGCGGCTCTTAAGACTATCATTGCAAGTCCAGCTTCTTCTGACGAAGACCGTTGGGATGCAGTACTTAAGCTGCAAGCTCTACCACGTGATTCCAGCGCTGCGCGTCAACGCAATCGTTGTAATCAAACTGGTCGCCCTCATGGCTTCTTACGTAAATTCGGCTTAAGCCGTATCAAATTACGTGAAGCAACCATGCGTGGTGAAGTTCCTGGCCTGCGTAAGGCCAGCTGGTAAGCACTTGTCACGGAGTAAGCTAATATGAGCATGCAAGATCCTATTGCGGATATGTTAACCCGTATTCGTAACGGCCAAGCTGCTAACCACGTATCGGTGACGATGCCTTCTGCTAAGTTAAAAGTCGCAATTGCGAAACTACTTAAAGATGAAGGTTATATCGCTGATTACGCCGTAGCAGATCAAGCCAAGCCTGAACTGGAAGTTACTTTAAAGTATTTCCAAGGCCAACCAGTCGTTGAGACTATCCAGCGTGTAAGTCGCCCTGGTCTTCGTATTTACAAAGGTAAAAACGAACTTCCAAAGGTGATGGGCGGTCTGGGTGTCGCAATTGTGTCCACTTCTAAAGGCTTGATGACTGATCGTGCCGCCCGCCTTGCAGGCATGGGTGGCGAGGTTATCTGCTACGTAGCTTAAGGAGCTAGGAATGTCTCGTGTAGCAAAAGCACCAGTATCTATTCCAGCTGGCGTAGAGGTGACCTTGAACGAACAGACACTTACCGTCAAAGGCGGAAAAGGTAGTCTGACTCGAGTGATCAACAATGCGGTCAATGTTGTTATTGAAGCTGGCGTAGTTAAGTTCCTCCCTGTTGAAGGCGTTGTTAACGCTTGGGCACAGGCCGGAACAACTCGTGCATTAGTAAACAACATGGTTGTTGGTGTATCTCAAGGTTTTGAGCGTAAATTAAAGTTAGTTGGCGTTGGTTACCGTGCGAAACTCGTCGGTACTGATATTGACCTTACTTTAGGTTTCTCTCATCCGTTAGTACACAAACTGCCCGCAGGCGTAACTGCAGAGTGCCCTAGCCAAACTGACATCGTCCTTCGTGGCGTTGATAAACAGTTAATTGGCCAAGTCGCTGCTGAGATTCGCGGATATCGTCCACCAGAGCCGTACAAAGGCAAAGGTGTTCGCTATGACGACGAAGTAGTACGCCGTAAAGAGGCTAAGAAGAAGTAGGTAACGCGATATGGATAAGAAAACATCTCGCTTACGTCGCGCTACCCGCGCTCGTAAGAAGATCCAAGAGCTGGGCGTGAATCGTCTGGTTGTACATCGTACACCGCGTCACATTTATGCTCAGGTGATTAATCCTGAAGCTCAGGTGTTGGCAGCTGCTTCAACCGTTGAAAAAGCGGTTAAAGAGCTACTGAAGAGTACCGGTAACGTAGACGCAGCGAAAGCAGTAGGTAAATTTGTTGCTGAGCGCGCGATCGAAAAAGGCGTGACTTCAGTTGCGTTCGATCGTTCTGGTTTCAAGTATCACGGTCGTGTAGCTGCTTTAGCAGATGCAGCTCGTGAAGCTGGCCTGAAGTTCTAAGGGGTTATAAAATGGCTAAATTAGAAGCTCAGCAAAAAGACGATCTGCAAGAGAAATTGATTGCAGTTAATCGTGTTTCTAAAGTAGTTAAAGGCGGTCGTATCTTTAGCTTCACAGCACTGACAGTAGTGGGTGACGGTAACGGTAAGATTGGCTACGGCTATGGTAAGGCACGTGAAGTTCCAGCAGCGATTCAAAAAGCTATGGAAAAAGCTCGTCGTAACATTGTGACCGTTGAGTTGAATGCAGGTACTCTGCATCACCCAGTTAAAGGTCGTCATACTGGTTCTCTTGTGTACATGCAACCTGCATCACAAGGTACTGGTATTATTGCCGGTGGCGCAATGCGTGCCGTATTGGAAGTAGCAGGCGTACATAACGTCCTGTCAAAAGCATACGGTTCTACTAACCCGATCAACATCGTTCGCGCGACTGTAGATGCACTGGTGCACATGAAGTCACCTGCGCAAATCGCAGCTAAGCGTGGCCTGAATGTTGACGAAATTCGGGGGTAATGCACCATGGCAACTAAAACTGTAAAAGTTACTCAGACTAAAAGCGGTATCGGTCGTTTACCGAAACACCGTGCTACCCTTACGGGTCTAGGTCTGCGTCGCATTGGTCACACTGTTGAACTGGAAGATACTCCTTCAGTTCGCGGCATGATCAACAAGGTCTACTACATGGTTAAAGTGGAGGATTAATAGATGCGTTTAAATACTCTATCTCCAGCTGCAGGCTCTAAGCATGCGCCAAAGCGTGTAGGCCGTGGTATAGGCTCAGGTCTAGGTAAAACAGCGGGTCGTGGTCATAAAGGCCAAAAGTCTCGTTCTGGTGGCGGTGTACGCCCAGGATTTGAAGGTGGTCAAATGCCACTGAAGATCCGTTTACCTAAATTTGGTTTTACCTCGCGTCGCGCTATGGTAACAGCTGAAGTTCGTGTACTCGAACTAGCAAAAGTTAACGGTGATGTTATCGACTTAAACGCTCTGAAAGATGCGAACGTTATTACTCGCAACATCCAGTTTGCGAAAATTGTTCTTTCAGGTACCATTGAGCGCCCTGTGACTGTTAAAGGTCTGAAGGTAACCAAAGGTGCACGTGCAGCTATTGAAGCTGCCGGCGGTAAGATCGAGGAATAATACGTCGATGGCAAAACCAGGACTTGATTCAAAAAGCGCGAAAGGTGGATTTTCTGAATTGAAAGCTCGCCTCCTGTTCGTGATTGGTGCGATTATCGTCTTTAGGGCCGGTTCGTTTGTGCCAATTCCTGGTATTGACGCAGCTGTATTAGCAGAGCTGTTTGCTCAGCAAAGCGGTACCATCCTTGGCATGTTTAATATGTTCTCGGGTGGTGCTCTTGAGCGTGCCTCTATCTTTGCATTAGGAATTATGCCGTATATTTCGGCATCGATTATTATGCAACTGTTGACTGTTGTGCATCCTGCACTCGCTGAATTGAAAAAAGAAGGCGAATCAGGACGTAAGAAAATCAGTCAATATACAAGATGGGGTACCTTAGTGCTGGGTACATTCCAGTCGATCGGTATTGCAACCGGGTTACCAAACTTAGTGCCAGGCCTTGTGGTCAACATTGGATTTGGATTTTACTTTGTTGCGGTTGTGAGTTTAGTTACTGGAACTATGTTCCTTATGTGGCTAGGTGAGCAGATTACCGAACGTGGTATAGGTAATGGTATCTCGATATTGATTTTCGCAGGTATTGTTGCTGGATTACCTTCCGCTATCGGCCAAACGGCTGAGCAGGCGCGTCAAGGTGACTTGAATGTGTTAGTATTGTTGTTGCTCGCGGTAATTGTGTTTGCAGTGACTTATTTTGTAGTGTTTGTGGAACGTGGTCAGCGTCGAATCGTCGTTAACTACGCTAAGCGTCAGCAAGGCCGTAAGGTATTCGCTGCGCAAAGTACCCACCTACCGCTTAAAATAAACATGGCAGGTGTTATTCCGCCAATTTTTGCGTCAAGCATCATTTTGTTTCCTGGAACACTGGCTCAGTGGTTCGGTCAAAATGAGTCTATGTCATGGTTAAGTGATTTTTCACTGGCTGTGTCACCAGGACAACCGCTTTACTCATTATTATATGCAACAGCGATTATCTTTTTCTGTTTCTTCTATACAGCGTTGGTATTTAACCCGCGTGAAACAGCAGATAACTTGAAGAAGAGTGGTGCATTCATCCCTGGGATCCGTCCTGGAGAACAGACTTCGCGTTACATTGATAAAGTTATGACCCGTTTGACATTAGCAGGCGCGTTATACATAACCTTTATCTGCTTAATTCCGGAGTTCATGTTAATCGCTTGGAAAGTACAGTTCTATTTTGGCGGTACTTCACTACTAATTATGGTAGTCGTGATCATGGACTTCATGGCTCAGGTTCAGACGCATATGATGTCTCATCAATATGAGTCTGTGATGAAGAAAGCTAACCTAGTAAACAAAGCGAATTTAGATCGCTTTGGTCGCTAAGTAGCTTTACGGAGTGATGAAATGAAAGTTCGAGCTTCCGTGAAGAAGATCTGCCGTAATTGCAAGATCGTCAAGCGTAGTGGTGTTGTACGCGTTATATGTGTTGAACCAAAACACAAACAGCGTCAAGGCTAAAAAGTAATTTGTTCAGCCCATGAATTGGGCTGAACAAAATTTTGTTTGCAAATCTGTTGACTGTCGAGTATCCTTTCGGGCTTTTCGCAGTTGGCCTTTAACTTTAAGGAGTGCATAGTGGCCCGTATCGCTGGCATTAACATTCCTGATCAAAAGCATACAGTCATCGCATTGACTGCAATTTTCGGCATCGGCCGTACTCGCGCTAGAGCAATCTGCGCGGCTACAGCAATAGCTGAAACTGCTAAGATCAAGGAATTGAGCGAAGCTCAAATAGATATACTACGCGAAGAAGTCGCCAAATACATTGTAGAAGGTGACTTGCGTCGTGAGATTTCAATGAACATCAAGCGTCTTATGGATCTTGGTTGTTATCGTGGTCTCCGCCATCGTCGTAGCCTGCCTCTCCGTGGGCAACGTACTAAGACCAATGCGCGTACGCGTAAAGGTCCACGTAAACCCATTAGAAAGTAACGGGAAGGTAAAGCAATGGCTAAAGTTCCGTCACGTTCTCCGCGTAAGCGCGTACGTAAACAGGTTGCAGATGGCATGGCTCATATCCATGCATCTTTCAACAACACTATTGTCACCATTACAGATCGTCAAGGTAATGCGTTGTCATGGGCTA
Organism: Shewanella sp. MF08487; assembly: GCF_050848685.1. NCBI lineage: Bacteria > Pseudomonadati > Pseudomonadota > Gammaproteobacteria > Alteromonadales > Shewanellaceae > Shewanella > Shewanella sp. MF08487. Next base: position 3,967 of record NZ_JBOZPB010000041.1, on the reverse strand, counting down.
CTTCAGGTGGTTCAGGTTTCCGTGGTTCACGTAAATCTACTCCATTTGCTGCACAGGTAGCTGCTGAGCGTGCAGGTGCTGCTGCTCAAGACTACGGTTTAAAAAACCTTGAAGTGTTTGTGAAGGGTCCAGGTCCAGGTCGTGAGTCAGCCATTCGTGCGCTGAACGCTGTTGGTTATAAAATAACTAACATTACCGATGTGACGCCGATCCCTCATAATGGTTGTCGTCCTCCTAAAAAGCGTCGTGTATAACGTCGTTTCATTAGGATAGTTGGAGAAAGATCATGGCAAGATACTTGGGTCCCAAGCTCAAGCTCAGCCGCCGAGAAGGTACAGACCTTTTCTTAAAAAGCGGTGTGAGAGCAATCGATTCGAAGTGTAAACTGGAAACTGCACCTGGACAACATGGCGCTCGTAAGCCACGTTTATCAGAGTACGGCACTCAGTTACGCGAAAAACAAAAAGTTCGTCGTATTTATGGCGTGTTAGAAAAACAATTCCGTAACTACTACAAAGATGCTGCACGTACTAAAGGCAATACAGGCGAAAACCTGCTTCAGCTTTTAGAAATCCGTCTTGATAACGTCGTTTATCGTATGGGCTTCGGTGCAACTCGTGCAGAATCACGTCAGCTAGTAAGCCATAAATCAATTATGGTTAACGGTCGTGTTGTTAACATTCCATCATTCAAAGTGTCTGCGAATGATGTTGTAAGCATCCGCGAGAAGTCACGTACTCAAGCTCGTATTAAAGCGGCTTTAGAAGTGGCAGCTCAACGCGAGAAGCCTACATGGGTTGAAGTCGACAATGCGAAAATGGAAGGTGCTTTCAAGCGCGTTCCAGAACGTAGCGATTTGTCTGCGGAAATTAACGAACAGCTGATCGTCGAGCTTTACTCTAAGTAAAGCTAACAAACAAGAGAGGACACAATGCAGGGTTCTGTTACAGAATTTCTTAAACCGCGTCTCGTTGATATCGAGCAGGTTAACTCAACACGTGCCAAGGTTACATTGGAACCACTTGAGCGTGGTTTCGGCCACACTTTAGGTAACGCGTTGCGTCGCATCCTATTGTCGTCTATGCCCGGCTGCGCGGTTACCGAAGTCGAGATTGACGGTGTACTGCACGAATACAGCAGTAAGGAAGGCGTTCAAGAAGATATCCTTGAAATACTGTTAAATCTGAAAGGGTTAGCAGTGACTATCGAGGGTAAAGACGAGGCTATGCTTACGTTGAGCAAGTCCGGCGCAGGCCCTGTCATCGCAGCAGATATCACGCATGATGGTGATGTCACTATCGTGAATCCTGATCATATTATCTGTCATCTGACAGGTAATAATGATATCAGCATGCGTATTCGCGTTGAGCGTGGTCGTGGCTATGTACCAGCATCTGCTCGTGCACAGACCGAAGACGATGATCGCCCAATCGGCCGTTTGTTGGTTGACGCTTCTTTCTCGCCAGTTGCACGTATTGCCTACAATGTAGAAGCAGCACGTGTAGAACAGCGTACTGACTTAGATAAACTCGTTATCGATATGACCACAAACGGTACTATCGATCCTGAGGAAGCTATCCGTCGTTCTGCAACTATTCTGGCTGAACAGCTAGATGCATTTGTTGAACTACGTGACGTGTCTGAGCCAGAGTTGAAAGAAGAGAAACCGGAGTTCGATCCGATTCTGCTGCGTCCTGTCGACGATTTAGAGCTAACTGTACGTTCGGCTAACTGCTTGAAAGCCGAAGCGATTCATTACATCGGAGATCTGGTACAGCGTACTGAAGTTGAGTTGCTGAAGACCCCTAACTTAGGTAAGAAATCTCTTACTGAAATTAAGGACGTTTTAGCTTCTCGCGGACTGTCGTTAGGTATGCGTCTGGAAAACTGGCCTCCAGCTAGTTTAGCAGATGACCTATAAGTCTCAGGTTTGTACAGATTTAGGTTATAAGGATTAGGTCATGCGCCATCGTAAGAGTGGTCGTCAACTAAACCGTAACAGCAGTCATCGCCAAGCCATGTTTCGCAACATGGCCGGTTCACTAGTTCGTCATGAGATCATCAAGACAACTGTGGCCAAAGCGAAAGAACTGCGTCGCGTAGTTGAGCCTCTGATAACACTTGCTAAGAGTGACAGCGTTGCAAACCGTCGTTTAGCGTTTGCACGTACTCGCGACGCTGAAGTCGTCGGTAAGTTATTTACTGAGTTGGGTCCACGTTACCAGGAACGTCCTGGTGGCTATACCCGTATCCTTAAGTGCGGTTTACGTGCTGGTGATAAAGCCCCTATGGCTTACATCGAGCTAGTTGGTCGCCCAGAAGCTGCTCAAGCTGTTGATGTTGAAGCTGAGTAAGTTAAGGTTACACTTCTAAAAAGCCGGGCATAGCCCGGCTTTTTTATGTCTTTTTTACATGCTTATGTACTTAACTCGGTAAGAATGTTCTGGCGCATTAATTATTGCTAAATTCAACAGCCTGTTAGGTATATCTCGCTCCATCTCCCTGCGATTGAACCGATAACAGAACTTATTAAGGTATTCTTGAAGAAACTTACCTGTGACACAGTGAAATGTCCCCAGCAAAAATGCCTTCAAATTACCAATAGCAATATGAACCCAAGGCAGCCATTCATCAACAAGCTCACTGGGCGTGACCCTTGCTTCATGTTGTTGAGTCTTATCTATAATATTCAATGCGGGTAAACCGTCTGCATGCACTTTCTGCGGTATCGTTAAATGTTTAGCAACAAACTGTTCAACGTTATCATGGCAAACACTATTGACGGCCAGCATAGCAATAAAACCCGCCTTTTTCCTTTGCTTTCAACGGCAACTAAAACGGAAGTTTTGCCTGCTGCACCCCGTCCACGTTTGCCCTTCCTTTTGCCACCCACCAAGGCATCATCAATTTCAATGACGCCAGACAGCCTATATAGGCTATCCCTATGGCCCATCGCCGTTCTCAGCTTACTTAATATCAAGCGTGCGGTTCGCCAATTAACTTCTATGAGCTTGCTCAATCTCAATGCTGAAATACTGCCTTTATCCGAGCCTAAAAAGTAGATAGTTCAAAACCATTTGGTTAAAGGGACACGACTGCCATTACCGATGTTTGTTTATGACATTGACTACATTCATATCACTGGCGAGTGGTAAGCTCATAGGCATGCTCACCGCTGCATCTAGGGCTCTAGGGCACATAAAACCATTAGGCCATCTCATTTTCTTAATGTGATTTAAGCAATCAGTTTCAGAATTGAATTGACCTTGCCACTCGAAAAAGCTCGCTTCAGGCATTTTCATAGTAAATCTCACTGCTAAGTTTGATTTAGACTATAAGAATGGGCCAAAACTGATTCAGGTGCAGAGGCATGTTATAATTATAGCTTTGCTCCCTTAGTAATGTTGATTAAGCCATTTAGACTTACTCCCTTGTTATCGTTTTTGAATGTGTGATTTAAAATTTGTACACTAAATGGTGTCGTTATGGTGTCGTTATGGTGTCGTTATGGTGTCGTTTTTTATTTAATCTCGGTTTAGAAAAAGTGGATTTTGAATAGGATTGTGGATAAGTCTGGGGGTAAGCGGTGGGTAGGGTGTGGCTAGTGTAGATATCGGTAATTAATGGCTAATTTCGCGAAAAAAGCCCTTGCACAAAATCTCCTGCTGCCTATAATGCGCATCCACTGACACGGCAGACAGCGAAAGCTAGCTGGCGAGTTAGGTTGAATTGAGCATGTTACTCTCTGTTGAGAATAGCACTTAAATCAACAGCAGCAAGAAGTTGTAAAAACTCCTTGACGCACAATGGGAAATGCGTAGAATACGCAGCCCTAGCCATCTGGAAGCATTCGATGCTCAGTGTGGTACTCAAGTTCTCTAATGAGATTGAGTTGCTCTTTAACAATATAAAACAAGAAATCTGTGTGGACACTCACAGGTGTTGAGTTAATCGAAACTGCTTAGCC
>NZ_JBOZPB010000040.1:0-15814 GCF_050848685.1 Shewanella sp. MF08487 | reverse complement strand
AAGGTTTACGCTTCGCTATTCGTGAAGGTGGCCGTACAGTAGGTGCTGGTGTAGTAGCGAAAATTTTTGCTTAATAGCAAAGATTAGCAACACACAAAAAAGGAAGCTAAGGCTTCCTTTTTTATTTAAGTGGATTATTTCATAGGTTTTGTGGTTTGCGCTGGATAGGCATCCTTGCTTACGAAGTCGAATAAGAATACAATCTATGGCCGATTTTTGACCCTGAGTTTATGCTATTTTGCGTTTCTAGGGGTGTTCGGAAATGCAGAGTATGATGCGGGAATAGTGCCCTAAATTTATATGCTCTAAGCTCAGGCCGTATTGAGTAACGGAAAAACCGATGACAACAAATACTGAAAACCAGAACAATTCTCTGGATATCGTGAAGTGGGGTTTAGTGATTATATTGCTAGCCGCTGCTGTTATTGGCAATCAAATGTTTAGCGAAGCCAGTGCCGTAATACGTGCGCTTAGTGTTATCGTTGCATTCGCTATTGCTGGTTTTATTGCGCTTCAGACAGTAAAGGGTAAAAAAGCATTAGCTTTTGCTCGTGAATCGCATATCGAAGTGCGTAAGGTTGTTTGGCCTACGCGTCAAGAAGCGCTAAACACCACGTTTATTGTCCTTGCTGCAACAGGTATCTTAGCTCTTATCCTTTGGGGTATGGATGCTGTGTTAATGCGAATTGTCAATTTTATTACTGGCGTATAGGCACCTCGAATGACTGAAGAAGCTAAAGAAGCTAAAAAAAGATGGTATGTCGTGCAGGCATTCTCTGGCTATGAAGGCCGGGTTTGTAAGTCACTGATTGAATACATTAAAATGCATGGCATGGAAGATTACTTCGGCGAAATATTAGTTCCGACCGAAGAAGTCATTGAAATGCGTGCAGGTCAGCGTCGCAAAAGCGAACGTAAGTTTTTCCCTGGGTATGTATTAGTCCAGATGGAAATGAACGATGACAGTTGGCATTTAGTCAAAAGCATCCCGCGTGTTTTAGGCTTTATTGGCGGAACGTCTGATCGTCCTGCGCCAATTTCAGATAAAGAAGCCGATGCTATTTTGCGTCGCTTACAAGAAACGACTGCGTCACCGACTCACAGAACGATTTTTGAGCCAGGTGAACTTGTACGTGTGTGTGATGGTCCTTTTGCTGACTTTAACGGTACCGTTGAAGAAGTTGATTATGACAAGAGCCGCGTAAAAGTATCGGTAATGATCTTCGGTCGTTCTACGCCTGTTGAACTTGATTTTAGTCAAGTTGAAAAAGGCTGATTAAATAAACCACAAAATCCGTTTGGCAACGGCCGTGAAATTCTATATAATTCGCGCCGTTGTTTTCGGGGGAGCATGTCAGCATGTCGCTGATGCGCGTTTGAACCCAAACTGAGGAAATGTCAGATGGCAAAGAAGATTGATGCTTATATTAAGCTACAAGTAAAATCCGGTTCTGCGAACCCATCACCACCAGTTGGTCCAGCTTTGGGTCAAAAAGGTGTGAACATCATGGAATTCTGTAAAGCGTTTAACGCCCGTACAGATAAAATGGAAAAAGGCATGCCTATTCCAGTCGTGATCACTGTTTACAGTGACCGTTCATTCACTTTTGAAACTAAGACTTCTCCAGCATCTTATTTGTTAAAGACTGCTGCAGGCCTGAAATCAGGTTCTCCACGTCCTAACACTCAGAAAGTGGGTACTATCGCTCGCGCTAAAGTTCAAGAAATTGCTGAACTTAAAGCTGCCGATATGACTGGTGCTGATATTGAAGCGATGACTCGCTCAATCGAAGGTACTGCGCGTTCAATGGGTTTGGTTGTAGAGGATTAATATAATGGCAAAACTAACTAAACGCATGCGCGTAATCCGCGAAAAAACTGACGTTACTAAAAACTACGACATTAACGAAGCTATTGCTTTGTTACAAGAATTAGCGACAGCTAAATTCGTTGAAAGTGTAGACGTAGCGGTTAACTTGGGTATTGACCCACGTAAATCTGACCAAAACGTACGTGGTGCAACAGTGTTGCCACACGGTACAGGTCGTGATGTTCGCGTTGCAGTATTTACACAAGGTGCAAATGCTGAAGCTGCTAAAGCTGCTGGTGCTGAGCTTGTTGGTATGGAAGACCTGGCTGAGAAAATCAAAGCCGGTGAAATGAACTTTGACGTGGTTATCGCATCTCCAGATGCAATGCGCGTTGTTGGTATGTTAGGTCAAATCTTAGGCCCACGTGGTTTAATGCCTAACCCTAAAACAGGTACAGTAACGCCAAACGTTGCTGAAGCTGTTAAGAATGCCAAAGCGGGTCAAGTTCGTTACCGTAACGACAAGAACGGTATTATCCACACTACTATCGGTAAAGTGGATTTTACACCAGTTCAGTTGAAAGAAAACTTAGAAGCGTTAGTGTCAGCACTGAAAAAGGCTAAGCCTGCAGTTGCTAAAGGCATCTACGTGAAAAAAGTAAGCATCTCTACCACTATGGGTGCAGGTGTTTCGGTTGATCAGGCAACGCTTGAAACAATCAACTAATTTTACAAAGTGCTCGCGTTAGTCTATAATGCGCGCACTTTGTGGGTTGAAGCCAGTTTTACTCTCTGTTTCGGCAGTGTTTGATTCTGGTTTCCGTCCAAGACCGCAGGTGTTTTTTGTAAAATTAACTTAATTTCCTGCGTAGACGGTGTCAGGCCCCAGCTAAAATTTTTTACTGGATCATCTGCACCGTAAGTCACTAAATACATAAGTATTTAGTATGGTAAATACTAGGGAATACCCTAGGTAGAATCCAGGAGTAAAGCCAATGGCATTAAGACTCGAAGACAAAAAAGCGATTGTTGCTGAAGTCAACGAAGCTGCCAAAGGTGCGCTATCTGCAGTGGCCGCTGATTCTCGCGGTGTAACTGTAGGTGCTATGACCGGTCTGCGTAAAAAAGCGCGCGAAGCTGGTGTTTATGTACGTGTAGTACGTAATACATTGGTTCGTCGTGCTGTTGAAGGTACTGCTTTTGAGTGCCTAGCAGAGACGTTCACTGGCCCAACTTTGATTGCTTTTTCTTTAGAGCACCCAGGTGCTGCAGCACGTCTGTTAAAAGACTTTGCTAAAGAACAAGCTAACTTCGAAGTTAAAGGCGCAGCCTTTGAAGGGAATTTCATCCCTGCAGCTGAAATTGATCGTTTGGCGAAACTGCCAACATACGACGAAGCACTAGCTCAGTTAATGATGACTATGAAAGAAGCATCTGCTGGCAAGTTCGTTCGTACACTGGCCGCCCTGCGCGATCAAAAACAAGAAGCCGCTTAATTTTAAGCTGGCAACTTATTAAAATTGAATTCAGAACAATAGGAAACATTTGTTATGTCTATCACTAAAGACCAAATCTTAGAAGCCTTTGCAGCTATGTCTGTAATGGAAGTTGTTGAACTAATCGAAGCAATGGAAGAGAAGTTCGGTGTTTCTGCCGCTGCTGCTGTTGTTTCTGGCGGCGCTGAAGCAGCTGCTGTTGAAGAACAAACAGAATTCAACGTAATTCTGACTGCTCATGGCGAAAACAAAGTTGCAGTTATTAAAGCTATCCGTAGCGCAACTGGTTTAGGCCTGAAAGAAGCTAAAGCTATGTCAGAAGCTTCTCCAGTAGCAGTAAAAGAAGGCGTTTCTAAAGAAGAAGCTGAAGCGCTGAAGAAAGAACTTACTGAAGCTGGTGCTTCTGTAGAAATTAAGTAAGCTATTATTTAGCTTACTCACCCAAGCCACTTGGGTGAAGGCTGGCGGTTTTTTAACCGTCGGCCTTTTTTGCGCTATATGCGTTGGCGATTTTTTTTCACCGTTTGTCGCCATATATTGCAGTCCCTAGCAGAGATTACTGGTTAGGTTCTTGCCATCAACGGTGATGGGCAAACGTGCTGAATTCAATAACTTAAGTTATTTATTCAGTCTTGGTCACATCTCGTAAGCAGAGGAAACCCATGGTTTACTCCTATTCTGAAAAGAAGCGTATTCGCAAAGACTTTGGTAAGCGTCCAAAAGTTTTGGATATCCCTTATTTATTGTCTATTCAGCTAGACTCTTTTAAGAAGTTCACCGATCAAGATCCTACCGGTGAGCGCGGTTTAGAAGCCGCCTTCCGTAGCGTTTTTCCCATCAAGAGCTTTTCTGGTAATTCAGAACTGCAATACGTCAGCTATAAGCTTGGCGAACCTGTTTTTGATGTGAAAGAGTGTCAGATCCGCGGTGTTACGTACTCAGCACCACTACGCGTTAAATTACGCATGGTGTTGTATGACCGTGAAGCAGCGGCGGGCACAGTAAAAGATATTAAAGAACAAGAAGTCTACATGGGTGATATCCCATTGATGACGGATAACGGTACTTTTGTCATCAACGGTACTGAGCGTGTGATCGTATCTCAATTACACCGCAGCCCAGGCGTGTTCTTTGATCATGACCGTGGTAAAACCCACTCATCAGGTAAGGTGCTGTATAACGCACGTATTATTCCTTACCGTGGTTCATGGCTTGACTTTGAATTCGATCCTAAAGATGCACTATTTGTGCGTATTGACCGTCGCCGCAAATTGCCTGCGACCATCATGTTACGTGCATTAGAATATTCTACTCAAGAGATCCTCGATCTATTCTTTGAACGCGTTGAGTTCAAGATTAAGAAAGAAACTCTGGTTATGGCTTTGGTTCCTGATCGTCTGCGTGGCGAAACTGCCAGCTATGATATTAAGGATGCTGAAGGTTCTATTCTGGTTGAAGCGGGCCGTCGTATTACTGCGCGCCACATTCGTCAGTTAGAAAAAACCAATACCACTGAACTCGAAGTGCCAGTTGAATATATCGTGGGCAAATATGCTGCTCAAGATTATATCGATCCAGACACGGGTGAAGTCTTAGTCTCTGCCAACAGTGAAATCAGCCTAGAAGATTTGGCTAAATTATCATTGGCCGGTATTAAAGATATCAGCACGTTATATATTAACGAGCTAGATCATGGTGCTTATATTTCAGATACGCTGCGTATCGATTCAACTACTAACCGCTTAGAAGCGCTGGTTGAAATCTATCGCATGATGCGTCCTGGCGAGCCACCAACTAAAGATGCTGCCGAAGGCCTATTCCAGAACTTGTTCTTCAGTGAAGAGCGTTATGACTTATCTAAAGTAGGTCGTATGAAGTTCAACCGTCGTCTCAGCATTGCTGATGATGAAGGTAGCGGCGTATTGTCTAAAGAAGACATCGTTGCGGTAATGAAGAACATTATTCATATCCGTAACGGTTTTGACGAAGTTGATGATATCGATCACTTGGGTAACCGTCGTATTCGTAGCGTCGGTGAAATGGCTGAAAACCAATTCCGTGTTGGTTTAGTCCGTGTTGAGCGCGCCGTGCGTGAACGTCTATCTTTAGGCGATCTAAACGAGCTGATGCCACAAGACTTAATTAACGCTAAGCCAATTTCTGCTGCAGTGAAAGAGTTCTTCGGTTCTTCTCAGCTGTCACAATTTATGGACCAAAACAACCCGCTATCAGAAGTAACGCATAAGCGTCGTATTTCTGCTCTTGGCCCAGGTGGTTTAACCCGTGAACGTGCAGGTTTTGAAGTACGAGACGTACACGCAACTCACTATGGTCGTTTATGCCCAATTGAGACCCCAGAAGGTCCAAACATTGGTCTAATCAACTCATTAGCCAGTTTTGCCCGTACTAACTCTTACGGATTCTTAGAAACGCCATACCGCAAGGTTATCGACAGCGTGATTACTGACGAAGTGGAATACTTGTCAGCAATCGAAGAAGGTCGTTATGTCATTGCACAGGCGAACATTGAAGTTGATGCTAACGGCCGTATGGTTGAAGAGCAGATTGCATGTCGTCATAAGGGTGAATCAACCTTTATGCGTGCGGCTGACATCCAGTATATGGACGTTTCGCCACAACAGATTATTTCTGTTGCAGCTTCACTGATCCCGTTCTTAGAACACGACGATGCTAACCGTGCCTTGATGGGTGCGAACATGCAACGTCAAGCCGTGCCAACACTGCGCTCTGAAAAGCCGCTAGTAGGTACTGGTATTGAACGTACTCTTGCTGTTGACTCTGGTGTTGTGGTTGTTGCTAAGCGTGGTGGTTTTGTTGACTACGTCGATGCAAGCCGTATCGTTGTTAAAGTAAATGAAGATGAGCTGCGCGCAGGCGAAGCCGGTATCGACATTTATAACCTGACTAAATACACCCGTTCTAACCAAAACACTTGTATCAACCAACGCCCTTGTTGTGCTGTTGGCGAGCCAGTGGTTCGTGGTGACGTGTTAGCAGACGGTCCGTCTACTGACTTAGGTGACTTAGCCCTTGGCCAGAACATGCGTATCGCGTTCATGCCTTGGAACGGTTACAACTTCGAAGACTCGATCTTAATTTCTGAGCGCGTAGCGCAAGAAGACCGTTTCACCACTATCCACATTCAGGAGCTGTCTTGTATTGCTCGTGATACTAAATTGGGTAGCGAAGAAATCACTGCTGATATTCCAAACGTAGGTGAGTCTGCTCTGTCGAAACTCGACGAGTCAGGTATCGTTTACATTGGTGCAGAAGTGAAGGGTGGCGACATTCTGGTAGGTAAAGTGACGCCAAAAGGCGAAACACAGCTGACTCCAGAAGAGAAATTACTCCGTGCTATCTTCGGTGAAAAAGCGTCTGACGTTAAAGACAGCTCATTGCGTGTACCTAACTCTGTTAAGGGCACTATCATCGACGTACAGGTATTTACCCGTGACGGCGTTGAGAAAGACAAGCGTGCCGTTGAAATTGAAGAGATGCACATTGCCCAAGCGCGTAAAGACTTAGGCGAAGAGTTCAAGATCCTTGAAGAAGGTGTATTGAGCCGTGCACGTAACTTGTTAACCGGTGCTGGTTTTACCGATGCGCAAATTGCAGCGTTGCCACGTAAAGATGTTTTGATTCAAGTCATTGACGATGAAACTAAACAAACTGAACTTGAGCAATTAGCTGAGCAACATGATGAACTGAAAGCTGACTTCGATAAGAAGTTTGAAATCAAACGCCGTAAGATCACCCAAGGTGATGATTTGGCGCCAGGCGTACTCAAGATTGTTAAGGTTTACTTAGCGGTTAAGCGTACTATCCAACCTGGTGACAAGATGGCGGGTCGTCACGGTAACAAGGGTGTTATCTCTAAGATTTGCCCAATCGAAGACATGCCATATGACGAACAAGGTAACCCAGTAGACATCGTATTGAACCCGTTAGGTGTTCCATCACGTATGAACATTGGTCAGGTACTTGAAGTTCATATGGGCGCCGCTGCCAAAGGCATTGGTAACAAGATCACTGCGATGCTTGAAGAACAGCGTGAGCTGGCTGAAGTTCGTGGCTACATCAAACAAGTTTATGAATTAGGTGACGAAGTGCAACAGCGCGTCGATATCGATTCATTCACTGATGATGAAGTATTACGTCTTGCGACTAACCTGAAAGGCGGTATCCCGATTGCAACTCCTGCATTCGATGGTGCTAAAGAGAAAGAGATCAAGCAGATGCTTGAACTTGCAGGTTTGCCAACCTCTGGTCAGTTGAAGTTGTTTGATGGTCGTACCGGTAACGAATTTGAGCGTCAAGTAACTGTAGGTTACATGTACATGCTCAAACTGAACCACTTAGTTGATGACAAGATGCACGCCCGTTCTACCGGTTCGTACAGCTTAGTGACTCAACAGCCACTGGGCGGTAAAGCTCAGTTCGGTGGTCAGCGTTTCGGTGAGATGGAAGTGTGGGCACTAGAAGCATACGGTGCCGCTTATACGCTTCAAGAAATGCTCACTGTTAAATCGGATGACGTTAACGGTCGTACTCAGATGTATAAGAACATCGTCGACGGTAACCATCAGATGCAACCTGGCATGCCAGAGTCCTTCAACGTGTTACTGAAGGAGATCCGTTCACTCGGTATTAATATCGAGTTGGATCAGGCATAAGCGCAGGCCTTTAGCCGCGTTTAGCAACAGCATGGTGCTCCGTGTATACGGAGCACCCGGTTTAACTCCTTCAGGAGAGAAACGTGAAAGACTTATTAAAGTTTCTGAAACAGCAAAGCAAGACTGAAGAATTTAACGGCATCAAAATTGGTCTGGCATCGCCTGATCTGATCCGTTCTTGGTCTTTTGGTGAAGTTAAGAAGCCAGAAACCATCAACTACCGTACCTTCAAGCCTGAGCGTGAAGGTCTGTTCTGTGCGCGTATCTTTGGCCCAGTCAAAGATTACGAATGTTTGTGCGGTAAGTACAAACGTTTGAAGCACCGTGGTGTTATTTGTGAAAAGTGTGGCGTTGAAGTAACCCAAACTAAAGTACGTCGCGAGCGTATGGGTCACATCGAACTGGCTAGCCCAGTTGCGCACATTTGGTTCTTAAAATCACTGCCGTCACGTATTGGCTTAATGCTCGATATGACGTTGCGTGATATTGAACGCGTACTGTATTTTGAATCATTTGTCGTGATCGAGCCTGGCATGACCAGCCTTGAGCGTGGCCAAATGCTGACAGAAGAAACTTATCTGGATGCATTAGAAGAATACGGTGATGAGTTCGAAGCTAAAATGGGTGCCGAAGCAGTGCTTGAACTGTTACGTGCTATCGATTTAGCGAAAGAAATCGAACAAATGCGTGAAGAATTACCTTCAATCAACTCTGAGACTCGTCGCAAGAAAGTGACTAAACGTCTTAAGCTGATGGAAGCATTCTACACTTCAGGCAACAAGCCTGAGTGGATGATCTTAAAAGTACTGCCTGTGTTACCACCTGACTTACGTCCGCTGGTACCGCTCGATGGCGGCCGATTCGCGACTTCAGATCTAAACGACCTGTATCGCCGTGTGATCAACCGTAACAACCGTTTGAAGCGTCTGTTAGATTTAGCTGCGCCAGACATTATCGTACGCAACGAAAAGCGTATGTTACAAGAGTCTGTTGATGCGCTATTAGATAACGGTCGTCGTGGTCGTGCTATTACCGGTTCTAACAAGCGTCCTCTGAAATCTTTGGCTGATATGATCAAAGGTAAGCAAGGTCGTTTCCGTCAGAACTTATTGGGTAAGCGCGTCGACTATTCTGGTCGTTCGGTCATTACCGTAGGTCCTACGCTACGTCTGCACCAATGTGGTCTTCCTAAGAAGATGGCACTGGAACTGTTCAAGCCATTCATCTATGGCAAGCTAGAAGGTCGTGGCTTAGCTACTACCATCAAAGCGGCTAAGAAGATGGTTGAGCGTGAAGTGGCGGAAGTATGGGACGTTCTGGATGAAGTGATCCGCGAACATCCAGTGATGCTCAACCGTGCACCAACACTGCACAGACTGGGTATCCAAGCGTTCGAACCAGTACTGATTGAAGGTAAAGCAATCCAGTTACACCCACTCGTTTGTGCGGCATACAACGCCGACTTCGACGGTGACCAAATGGCGGTACACGTACCGTTAACACTGGAAGCGCAGCTTGAAGCCCGTGCCCTGATGATGTCGACCAACAACATCCTGTCACCAGCCAACGGCGAGCCCGTTATCACCCCGTCTCAAGACGTGGTATTGGGTCTGTACTACACCAGCCGTGAGCGTATTAACGGCCGTGGTGAAGGTATGGCATTTATGTCTGTTGCTGAAGTTGAAAAAGCTTACGCAACTGGCGCTGCTGAACTGCATGCTCGCGTTAAAGTTCGTATCACTGAAACCATTATTGGTGACACTGGTGAACGTACCGAACAACGCCGTATCGTTGATACGACTGTGGGTCGTGCTCTGCTGTCACTTATTTTGCCAGCAGGTTTGTCATTTGATCTGGTTAACCAGAACATGGGCAAAAAGCAGATCTCTAAACTGTTGAACACTTGTTATCGTCAACTGGGTCTGAAAGATACTGTTATCTTCGCTGACCAATTGATGTATACCGGTTTCCGTTTTGCAACCATCTCTGGTGCCTCTGTAGGTATCGATGACATGGTTATTCCAGACGAGAAATACACCTTAGTTGCTGATGCAGAAGCGGAAGTTCTTGAAATTCAAGAGCAGTTCCAATCTGGTCTAGTCACAGCCGGTGAGCGTTACAACAAAGTTATCGATATCTGGGCAAGTGCCAACGAAAAAGTTTCTAAAGCTATGATGGAAAACCTGTCAACTGAGACAGTGATTAACCGTGATGGTGTTGAAGAGAAACAAGCCTCGTTTAACAGCATCTATATGATGGCTGACTCAGGCGCCCGTGGTAGTGCCGCACAGATCCGTCAGTTGGCGGGTATGCGTGGTCTGATGGCTAAGCCAGATGGCTCAATCATCGAAACGCCAATTACCGCTAACTTCCGTGAAGGTCTAAACGTACTCCAGTACTTTATTTCTACTCACGGTGCGCGTAAAGGTCTAGCCGATACGGCATTGAAGACAGCGAACTCGGGTTACCTGACTCGTCGTCTTGTAGACGTTGCACAAGATTTAGTGGTTATCGAAGACGATTGTGGTACTCACGAAGGTCTAACCATGAAGCCGCTGATTGAAGGTGGTGATGTGGTTGAGCCGTTACGTGAACGCGTACTGGGTCGTGTGGTTGCAATTGATGTGTTCTATCCAGGCACTGAAGATGTACTCGCTCCACGTAACACGCTACTCGACGAAGCATGGTGTGACAAGTTAGAAGAATATTCAATCGACGAAGTGATTGTACGTTCTGTTATCTCTTGTGATACCGATTTCGGCGTATGTGCAGCTTGTTACGGTCGTGACTTGGCTCGTGGTCATATTATTAACCACGGTGAAGCAATCGGTGTTGTGGCAGCACAATCAATCGGTGAACCAGGTACACAGTTAACGATGCGTACCTTCCACATCGGTGGTGCGGCGTCTCGAGCTTCTGCAGAAAACAATGTCCAAGTGAAAAACTCAGGTTCATTGAAACTGCACAATGCTAAGCATGTTACTAACAGTGACGGCAAACTTGTTATCGTTTCTCGTTCTTCTGAGCTCGCCATCATCGATGAGCTTGGCCGTGAGAAAGAGCGTTATAAAGTGCCATACGGTACTGTGCTTGAGAAGTTAGAAGAAGCTGCTGTTGAAGCTGGCGATGTTATCGCTAACTGGGATCCACATACTCACCCAATCATTTCTGAAGTGGCGGGTAGTATCAAGTTCGAACACATGATTGACGGTGTCACTATGACCCGCCAAACAGACGAACTAACGGGTCTGTCATCCATCGTGATCCTTGACGTTGGTCAGCGTGGTACTGCGGGTAAAGAAATGCGCCCAATGATCCGCCTGCTTGGCGCTAATGGTAACGATCTGATGATCCCAGGTACTGAAGTGCCAGCACAGTACTTCTTACCAGGTAGTGCGATCGTTAACTTGGAAGATAACGCACAAATCAACGTGGGTGACGCTTTAGCTCGTATTCCTCAGGAATCTTCTAAAACACGCGACATCACCGGTGGTCTGCCACGCGTTGCTGACTTGTTCGAAGCGCGTAAGCCAAAAGAGCCGGCTATTCTGGCGGAAATTTCGGGCACCATTTCGTTTGGTAAAGAGACCAAAGGTAAGCGTCGTTTGGTGATTACACCTGCTGATGGCGGCGATCATTATGAAGAGATGATACCTAAGTGGCGTAACTTGAACGTGTTCGAAGGTGAAAAAGTCGAACGTGGTGAAGTTATCGCTGACGGTCCAGAAGCGGCACATGACATTCTGCGTCTTCGTGGTATCCACAACGTAGCTAACTACATTGTGAACGAAGTACAGGACGTTTACCGTCTGCAAGGCGTGAAGATCAATGATAAGCATATCGAAGTGATCATCCGTCAAATGCTGCGTAAGTGTCTTATCACTTCTGCCGGTGATGCTGATTTCCTCGAAGGGGAACAAGCTGAAGTGTCACGCGTGAAGATCGCTAACCGCGAACTGATCGCCCAAGGTAAAGTGCCTGCAACGTTTGAGCGTGAGCTACTGGGTATTACTAAAGCATCTCTGGCAACAGAATCCTTTATCTCAGCCGCATCGTTCCAAGAAACCACGCGCGTACTGACCGAAGCCGCCGTAGGTGGTAAGAGCGATCAATTACGTGGTCTGAAAGAAAACGTTATCGTTGGCCGACTGATCCCAGCCGGTACCGGTTACGCTTATCACAAGACTCGTAATGAAGCGCGTGCGAAGAAAAACGCACCTGTAGTAGTGAATAAGATCACTGCAAGTGAAGCCGAACAGAACTTGGCCGATCTCTTAAACCTGGCTGGTAGCCAAGATTAAGTAATCAGTTTGTTAAAAAAGGCGCCTGTGGCGCCTTTTTTCTTGTAATATGCCGCAAAAGTTGGCTATTTCTTGACAGTTAGGCATTACCTTTCTAAAATTCCGCGTCCCACCATTGTGGGATATAGATTTTTCACACCTTATCGTTGAGTTTGATTCAACTGACTCGGAGCTATACATGGCAACTGTAAACCAGTTGGTACGTAAGCCACGCGCGCCAAAAGTCGACAAGACTAATGTGCCTGCGTTGAATGCGTGCCCGCAAAAACGTGGTGTTTGTACACGTGTGTACACAACTACACCTAAAAAACCTAACTCTGCACTACGTAAAGTAGCTCGTGTGCGTCTAACTAACGGTTTCGAAGTAACTTCGTACATCGGCGGTGAAGGCCACAACCTGCAGGAACATAGCGTGATCTTAATCCGTGGTGGTCGTGTTAAAGACTTACCAGGTGTGCGTTATCACACTATTCGTGGCGCATTAGACTGTGCAGGCGTGACTTCACGTCGCCAAAGCCGTTCTAAATACGGTGCTAAGCGTCCTAAGTCTTAACTTATCCGTTAAGTAAGGCCAAGCTAGTTTTATTTTGAGAATTCCAGTTTTGGAAGTCCCTGAAGCATACGGAGAATTGTTATGCCAAGACGTCGCGTTGTAGGACAACGTAAAATCCTACCAGATCCAAAGTTTCACAGTGAGTTGTTGGCTAAGTTCATCAACGTCATTATGCAGGACGGCAAAAAGTCGACTGCAGAAAAAATTATCTACAAGGCATTAGATGTTGTCGCTGAAAAGAAAAGCGAAGCACATTTGACAATCCTTGAAGCAGCCCTGGATAACGTTCGCCCATCAGTCGAAGTTAAATCTCGTCGCGTTGGTGGTTCTACATACCAGGTACCATGTGAAGTTCGTCCTGTGCGTCGTAACGCACTGGCGATGCGCTGGTTAGTTGAAGCTGCTCGTAAGCGTGGCGAAAAATCTATGGCTCTACGTCTGGCAGGTGAAATGCTGGATGCGTCTGAAAACAAAGGTACTGCTGTTAAGAAGCGTGAAGACGTGCATCGCATGGCTGAAGCTAACAAAGCCTTTGCTCATTACCGTTGGTAATATGATGGTGTGGGCTTAGGCCCACATCATAGTTGTTGATATTGCCAAGACTTCGGTCTTGGTGGAGAGGGTATAATCGTGGCTCGTACAACCCCAATTGAGCGTTATCGTAATATCGGTATTTGTGCTCATGTTGACGCAGGTAAAACTACCACAACAGAACGAGTTCTGTTCTATACCGGTTTGTCTCATAAAATCGGTGAGGTGCATGACGGCGCTGCTACTACAGACTGGATGGTTCAAGAGCAAGAGCGTGGTATTACTATCACCTCAGCTGCTGTAACCACATTCTGGCGTGGTATGGACGCTCAATTCACTGAACACCGCATCAATATCATCGATACCCCTGGTCACGTTGACTTTACTATTGAAGTTGAACGGTCTCTGCGTGTTCTTGATGGTGCCGTTGTGGTTTTCTGTGGTTCTTCTGGTGTTGAACCTCAGTCCGAAACCGTATGGCGTCAAGCTGATAAATATCGCGTTCCACGCTTAGTATTTGTCAATAAAATGGACCGTGCAGGTGCAGACTTTGAACGTGTAGTGAAGCAAATTGGGACTCGCCTCGGAGCGACTTGCGTACCTATTCAATTGAATATTGGTGCAGAAGAAAACTTCAAGGGTGTGATTGACTTAATTAAGATGAAAGCGATTAACTGGAACGAAGCGGACCAGGGAATGACTTTTACTTATGAGGAGATCCCTGCAGAGTTAGCGGCTAAAGCGGCTGAAATGCATGAGTATCTGGTTGAAGTAGCCGCCGAATCTTCGGATGAGCTGATGGATAAGTACCTTGAAGAAGGCACGCTATCAGAAGACGAGATTAAGAAGGCGCTACGTCGGCGTACTATAAATAATGAAATCGTTTTAGCGACTTGTGGTTCTGCATTTAAGAACAAGGGCGTTCAAGCGGTACTTGATGCGGTGATTGATTTCTTGCCAGCACCAGTCGATGTGCCTCCAATTAAGGGTATCGATGAAAACGAGCAAGAAGTAGAACGCCCATCAGATGACAATGCGCCTTTTGCTGCATTGGCATTTAAGATTGCTACTGACCCATTCGTAGGAACGTTAACCTTTATTCGCGTGTACTCAGGCGTACTCGAATCAGGTTCAGGCGTTTATAACTCTGTAAAACAGAAACGTGAACGTGTAGGTCGTATGGTGCAAATGCACGCAAACGATCGAACTGAATTGAAAGAAGTCCGTGCTGGTGATATCGCCGCAGCTATTGGTTTAAAAGACGTGACTACGGGTGATACACTTTGTGATAACGATCATAGAGTTATCTTGGAACGCATGGAGTTCCCAGAGCCAGTAATTACCATTGCCGTTGAGCCTAAGTCAAAAGCCGACCAAGATAAAATGGGTATTGCGTTGCAAAAGCTTGCAGCTGAAGATCCATCATTCCGAGTTGAAACTGACGAAGAATCATCACAGATTCTGATTTCGGGTATGGGTGAGTTACACTTAGACATTATCGTTGACCGTATGCGTCGCGAATTTGGTGTCGAATGTAACGTTGGTAAGCCGCAAGTGGCTTACCGCGAAACTATCCGAGCGACAGTAGAAGCTGAAGGTAAATTTATACGCCAATCAGGTGGTCGTGGACAATTCGGCCATGTTTGGTTAAAACTAGAGCCTAATGAAGAAGGCGCTGGTTACGAATTTGTCAATGCTGTTGTGGGAGGAGTGATTCCTCGTGAATACATTCCCGCGGTTGATAAAGGTATCCAAGAACAGATGAAGAATGGCGTTCTCGCTGGCTTCCCTGTGTTGGACGTGAAGGTCACTTTGTTCGACGGTTCGTATCATGATGTGGACTCGAATGAAATGGCGTTCAAAATTGCAGGTTCTATGGGCTTCAAAAAGGGCGCGCTTGAAGCGAATCCTGCGTTACTCGAGCCTTGCATGAAAGTAGAAGTAACTACTCCTGAAAATTATATGGGTGATGTCGTCGGTGATTTAAACCGTCGTCGTGGCCTAATCGAAGGGATGGACGATGGCTTTGGTGGCATCAAAATAGTCCATGCAGTAGTTCCTCTCGCTGAAATGTTTGGTTATGCAACTGATTTGCGCTCTGCTACTCAGGGACGCGCTTCATACTCTATGGAGTTTTTGAAGTACTCTGATGCACCGCAAAACATTGCGAAAGCGATTATTGAATCTCGTAGCTAATTCAGTTACGACATAAATGTTATTATGGTCCAGCACCGACTGGACTATTCTGAAAAGAAAGGAATATATCGTGGCAAAAGCTAAATTTGAACGTATTAAGCCTCACGTAAACGTGGGCACCATTGGTCACGTTGACCATGGTAAAACCACTCTAACTGCAGCTATTTCAGCAGTACTGGCTAAGACTTATGGTGGCGAAGTGAAAAACTTTGCTCAAATCGATAACGCTCCAG